>JANLIS010000120.1 GCA_024653985.1 Candidatus Roizmanbacteria bacterium | reverse complement strand
TCTCCCTTATAATCCCTTTTTATTAATTCTTCAATTTGACCTCTATAACCTACTTTAATTAATTAAAGTATTTAATCATAATGTTGTGAAAAATAATATAATTTTTAGGCTTCATACAAATAAAAGTAGAAAAGTGATAAAATAAGCTCATGTTAATAAATAAACTACTTCTTAAAGGTACGCCTGCCAGTGTGGGGATTGTAGAAGGAATTGTAAAAGTAGTCAACAACCCGTTTTATCCTAACTTTAACAAGGGTGATATTTTGGTAACCGAAATGACCGATCCTCGCTTCATCCAATTAATGAAAAAATCCTCTGCTGTTATAACTGATATTGGAGGGCAACTATGTCATGCTGCTATAACGGCACGCGAATTTATGATACCTTGCATAGTTGGTACTAAAAACGGAACAATAATTTTAAAAAATGGACAAAAAATATTAGTTAATGCGGATGAAGGAAAAATCTATGCATCAGAGTGATACAGTTTTAGAAAAAATAGGTATTACAAATAGTATTGTTAGTGAATGGAAAAAAATGGGATTAAAAATTACCTATCCCATGAAAGTAAATAAATTTTATTACAAATCACAAGATGGAAATGTTTTTGTTGAAGCTGCAGATAGATACGTTCCACTTTTATCAAAAAAAGAATTGGCAAAATATATACGGAGCCCAAAGAAATTTAAAGATGATTTTTTACATCATGTAAGTTTCTATTTTAATTTTCATATTTTTCTCTATAAAAAATCATTAGTCCACCCACAATTATGTTCTGATGAAGAAAAAATGACAATTAAGTTGACTCTCATGTATCTATTTTTGTCAGCTATGGACCATCATTATTATCATTTTGACCGTTACCTTGTTTACCAAGATTATCCAGATACGCCGGTAGGTTATTGGTGGTTGAAACTAAAAAATTTCTACTATGAAGTATTTAAAGAAAAAGTCACAAGAAAATCATTTCCTATTAATTTTTTGAGACTGCTTTCTTATGATGAAAATATACTTAGAGAATTTAATAAAAATTTAACTAAAGTTAAATTAAAAAACTTTAAAAAAGCAATTAAGGCTATTAAAATGTTTGAAGAAGTTCAACAAAAAGAGGTCAAAATTATAACTGGATATCCAGAAAAAGAGAACCTTTTATTTAAATCAGGTTTTGGCCTATGGAACAATATATGTAAAGAAATAAAAACTCACCCGGGTCTGATTTTAAAGAAAAATAGAAAAAAAATATTACAACTCATTGAAGGGCACCCTATTAGTTCAACAAGAAAATTATTAGAATCCCTACAATTGAACGTATTTAATAAAAAAATAATGGAGCTTTTTCAAGCAGAAGCAGAAAGATGGACATCTTAAGTTTTTTTATAAGTCAATAACTATCTAAGGACAACACTATCTTTTTCCCTTTGAATAAATTATGTAAAATTTTAAACAATAACTTGATCATTGTGATTTTCACCTCCTTGTAATTAAAATTTTACACCCTTTAATCGAAATAACACAAGAGTTTAGTATATGCCATATCTACCAGGAGAAAGAATATTGTTGGGGTCAATCGTTTTTTTTAATTTATGTAAGAAAGTATCGTAATCATCGTTTGATGAAGGTAGTAAATCCATAGAATTTACTGTTAACCGATTTGGTATGAAACCTTTTTTTACTAATTCTTTAAAAGTCTTTTTATAACATTTAATAGCTTTTTTATCATTATCTTTTATATTTCGGTCGTATAGAATTTCGCCAGTAATATAAACAGATCTTTCCGTAACACAATTTATACCTATGTTTGGTTCAAATCCATATCTTAAGAACTGTTTTTTCATAATTTGAATCACAATGCTCACAGAGTTACCTTCAAAAGGAGCAATTGCATCTATCCATAATATGCCACAATTATCCATGTCAGGGTTTAAAGCTTTTGTCGAAAAACTTTTTTTTCTCCAGTAAATACTATTGATGCCATTCATTGTTGGAATACCTAAGAAAGTACTTTTATAAAAAGCATCGTTAACAGTTTTTTTGAGATCTATACCCGTAAATAAGCGCAAAGGTAAATCTAAAATCTTAGTTGCCTTTGCTTTCATTTCATCAAAAAAAATAAGCCTACTAACATTATTCTTAAGAAGTTTTTGAACTCTTTTTCTAGTAGAAATTCCTTGTTCTTTGCTAGCTGAAAGTAATGCTCCTTCACCATTCCAAGCTCCTCCCCATTTCAAGCTTTTTTTTAGTTTTTCAAGTTCAAGCAAGGTTAATGGTTGTTCACCTTTATTTTTTGAAGAATATTTTTCGTTAAATGAAAGAAGTCGATAATCATTGACTATTAAAAAATTACCTTCGAGCGTTCCTTCAAGTTTTAATACTCGTAAAGCGTCGATAAGATCTCCGAGTTGCGACCCCTCTTTGATATTATAAAAAAATACTTGAAAATAATTAGGCTTAGGTAAAAGCCATATTGTCATCTTTGTAACAACACCAAGATTTGATTGAATAAACATATCATCAAAACTTGGACCAACTCCCGATCGAGATATTTGTCCTGTTTTTGCACCATTAAATCTAGCAAATCCAGTATGGATACATTCTCCATTCGGTAAGACTATTTCCATTCCACATGCATATTGATACCTGTTTCCGTACCGTCCTTTTCCAACACCTCTTTCTAAAATATTACCTATAAGACTCGAATAGGGGGATGAACCAGTAACGCTCATTATTAATTTGGACTTTTTACTATGAAGAAATTTATAGACTTGTTCAAAAGTAACTCCAGGTTCGACGGTAATGTAAGCGAGTTTCTCGTCAAAATCAATAATTTTATTCATTTTGCTCAAATCCATAACTACACAATTATTTTTTACCGGAACATGTGAACCGTAACCCCAATTTTTGCCAATGCTTATAGGATAAACAGGGACATAAAATTTATTAGCTATTTTTAAACATTTTTGGATATTTTTAGTTTTAGTTGGATATATGACTGCGAGTATTTTTTGCTTAGTAAAAAAAGTAGCTGTTTCAAATTCAGAAAGAATATTTCTTTTGATGATTACATTTTTTTTAGATAGTACCTTAATCCAAGCTGCTAGGGCGCCCTGTATATCAATCATGTAGAAATTATAACAGTAGTTATCAAAATTACTTCAACTAAACTACTTAATTACCACAGTTATCTCCCCCTTATAATCCCTTTCGATCAGTTCATCGATCGGCCCCCTGACAATTTCCTCAAACTTTTTTGTCATCTCTCTACAGATAACTATCTCAAAGTTGCACTTCATTATATTAATATAATGAAGTGTTTGATTTATTCTTAAGGGTGATTCATAGAAAACGAAAACCATGTCAGGAAAAATTGTTTTTATTTTTTTTAATTTTTCAATTAGCAATTTAATTTGAGATTCTTTTCTTGGAAAGAAGCCGAGAAACATGTGTTCTTGCGGATTAAAGCCGGAATAAACTAAGGCAGTAGTTATTGCCGAGGGGCCGGGGATAACGGTGATTGGGAGATTACGTTGAACACAACTTTTTACCAGCAAATAACCAGGGTCAGAAACTAGGGGAGTACCAGCCTCAGAAATCAAAGAAATATTCTTACCTTCTTTAAGCAGGTCGATAATTTCCGGTAATTTTTGGAATTCCTTTTCTTTATAGTAGGACCATACCGTTGAACATGTGACAGTTAAGTTAAAACGTTTCTTGATTGCATCAAGCAATGTTTTGGCCGACCGCGTGTCCTCAGCTAAAATAATATCGGAAGCAGCTAAAGTTTTGGCTTGACGGATAGATAGATCATCGAGATTTCCGATGGGAGTTGCAATAATAAATAGCATAAATGTTAAAGATTAAATATTAATTGTTAAACAAACTGTTAAAGTTTAAACGGTTAAAAAAAACACTTTAATATTTATTTAACCTTTAAGATTTACGATTTAACAATTTTTTCCTACAGATTTCAAAGACTATCGGAAGTAAAGATATGATAATTACTCCAAAAATCACCAATGAAAAGTTTTCTCTTACAAATCTTATATTTCCAAAAAAATATCCGGCAACCGTCCCGACGGTTACCCAAGAAAAAGCGCCAATCAGGTCGTATGAAATAAATTGTTTGTAGCTCATCCTACTCACTCCTGCAACAAACGGAGCAAATGTCCTGACAAACGGCATAAATCTGGCTATGATAATAGTTTTGCCTCCGTATTTGTCAAAAAATTTTTTAGTTTCTTTAATATGCTCTTCATCTATTGGGATTCTTGGGTGGGCGACGATTTTTTTTCCGAAAAAATATCCGATCCAATAATTACTGGTATTGCCGATCAAGGCAGCCAATAACAGAACTATCCAAAGAACAAAAATATTTAGTGAGTTTAAAGCGGCAAAAGCACCGGCAGCAAAGAGCAGTGAATCACCTGGTAAAAAAGGAGTAAAAACCAATCCGGTCTCCATAAAAATAATAAGAAATAAAATTACATAAGTTGCTAAACCGTATGTAGAGATGATCGAACCCAAATGTACGTCGATGTGAATAATGAAATCGATCAGAAATTTAATTACATCCATCTTGACATTATTCCATATGAAGGGTATCTTTTCAACTTGACAAAAATATATTGGTCAGTATAATGGCATAAATTGAACATATTCAACATATGTCAAACCAAATAACTATCGAGCAGTACTTCGAAATTTATCTTTCCAAATCATCTACACAAAAATCAATCAAAGAATCACGATTAAAAATTATTTATTTTTAAAATGGCACTTGAAAAAAGGGTAGCTGTACCAAAAGTATTACCATCCAGAGTGTTTGATAGTTTAATGCGTTCAGCAAATTTATCTGATTCATTTTTTCTTCAAGAAACTGCAAAATTTCCAGGGAGTGTTGATAAGGCTGCAGAAAGAATGAAACATGATTATCAGATGAATAGTAGGTTTATAAAAGAACTTAAAGCAAAAAATGGTTTCTCAGACGAAGTTATGGACTGGAAATTTCAACAATTTACCGGGATTAAAATTATTCGTCATAAGTTTGAAAAATCGGGATTGAATCATAGTCTGGAACCTTTGAATATTGGTGTTTCTGTAAATATATTAACGGATTCTTCCTTGAAAAATAATCAGTCTGAAATAAAATTCGAATTAAGTAATTCTTATCCAGAATTTCTTGATTGGCCCAATCCTGAAGGAGAGTCTCCTCTACAAAAAATGATTGCTCAGGCAAAAACCGATCCTGATGCCAATCTTTTTGGCGGTGGTCTTCCACCAACAGAATTAACCGCTGCATTCCACAGAAATGTATTTATTCCAGCTTATGTTGCTACATTAAAGTGGAGTGATCAAGAAATAGACGCATTAATACAAAATTACCCAAACGCAGGTGCTGCACCCGAGCATAGAAATTTAGTTATTGATAGTTTTATAGGTGAAGAAGAACATAATATAATTAGGCAAAATTTTACAAAAGAAAAACAGTCTGACGGTTTATTCTTTACTTATGGTTCTCAACAAGCCCTTTCCTATATGATAAGAATGCTTGTTTTAAAAACAAAGGACGTTACTTCAGAAAATCCTGTTGAAATTGCCATTACAGATCCTACTTATGCAGGTCTTTTGATGGCCTCTAATGAATTTATGAAACAAGGCCTAGTAAAATTTAGGATTATTCCAATTGATGAAAAAACTGGTCAAATGAATATTAAAGCATTAAGATCAGCTTTAGACAGTAAAAGATGCGAGGCAATATATCTTGCCGAAGGAAATCCAATACCAAAACAAATAACAAACCTTGATGAGGTTGCTGAAGAACTAAAAAAAGAGGAATATTTAGGTAAAAAGGTTTTCGAAGATCGTGCGTATTTGGGTCTTGGAGCAACAGAAAAAAACTCACTTTTCCATCTTTTACCAAATCGAGTCGTAGCTTTTGAAACTTTTTCTAAAAAGGGGGCGCCCGGACGAATCGGCTTAGTTTATTCAAATATGGAACCTGGTAAATTTGCCTTTATAAAAGAAGCAATGCTTAAACCTCAATATAATGAAATATTAGGATACTCCGGAAATTTAAGTGGAGAAATTGTTGCCATTTTAAAATACGATGAGGAAACACACGCTTTCACTGAACACATTCAAAAAGTCCAAGCTTTTTACGAAAAACAGAGGGCATTATATGAAAAAAGTTATCGAGAAGCTTTGTATTTGGCTTTTGAAAATGACAAACTTAATTTAGATGATGAAGTCATTATTGGAAAAGAAAAGTTTATGTTTGGCTGGCGTAACACGCACCATGTTTCGGCAGACCTTTATGCAAAAATAGGAGAAAAAATTAAATTATATTCACTTGCAGGAAGTACTTGCAGGCCAGAATCAAAATATATATCTGGCAACCAACCTTCAAATCCTCCAACATTACATTATTTAAGACAAAATTACACAAGAATAAAGCCAGAAAATTTACAAATAGGTGTTTATAAAGATGTATTTCTTGAGGTGATTCTTTCAGCGACTATGGGAGAAGAAGCAAAACAACGTGCTATAGAAAGACTATATAAAAAGATGAAGGAGCTAAATCATGAAAAAATTTTACCGGAAGTAGAGACATTTATAGAGAAAATTTCGCAAAACCACTATCAATATTCCGAAGAATTGTTTCAATGAACTGCGGAAGTAATAATTCTTCCAAATTACTGCTATAATTATTGGTTGCACATATGTTTAAACTTAAATCATCATTTTCTCCAACCGGTGATCAGCCGCAGGCGATTGAAAAATTAGTCGCTGGAATTAAAATGGGGAAAAAAGACCAAGTACTTCTTGGGGTGACTGGGTCTGGTAAAACTTTTACGTTAGCCAACATGATTGAAAAATTACAAATGCCGGCCCTTATTATTTCTCACAACAAAACTTTAGCCGGACAACTTTATCAAGAATTTAGGGATTTTTTTCCAGAAAATGCTGTCTCATATTTTGTTTCTTACTATGACTATTACCAACCTGAAGCCTACATACCGTCCTCAGATACCTATATCGAAAAAGAAGCGCAAATTAATGAACTGATTGATAAGCTTCGATTAAAAGCCACAACTAATATTTTAACCAGAAAGGACGTGGTAGTCGTCGCCTCTGTCTCCTGTATTTACAACATCGGTTCCCCGGTTGAATATGGTCGTTTTATATTGGAGTTGGATATTGAGCAAAAAATCGACCTGAAAAATATAGGTCGACGTTTGATAGAACTCCAATATTCAAGGAGCGAGTTTGATTTTAAACGAGGGACTTTTAGGATAAGGGGAGACCGTATTGATATTTATCCAGCGTATGAGGATATGGGATACAGAGTGACATTGAATAATAATGTTGTGAAGAAAATAGAAAAGTTTGAACCTTTGACGGGAAAATTAATTAAAGATCCAGTCCTCAAAGATCAAAGCTCCAAGCTGATAATATATCCGGCCAAACACTATTTGATGGATCCTTCTGTTTTCAAAAATGCCGAACAACAGATTAGGGATGACCTTAAAAAAGAGGCTAACGAATTAAAAAAGAAAAATAAACTTGTGGAAATGCAAAGATTGGTCAGAAAGGTTAACTATGATCTTGAAATGATCAAGGAAGTTGGATACGTCAATGGCATAGAAAATTATTCTCGTTATTTTGATGGCAGAAAGATCGGTGATCCTCCATATAGCTTGATCAATTATTTTAACCAGACATATGGAGATCAGTGGCTTTTGTTCATTGATGAGTCGCACATGACCGTTCCTCAGATCAGAGGCATGTTCAATGGTGACTATTCCCGAAAAAATACTTTGATTGATTATGGTTTTCGGTTAAGATCAGCCCTTGATAACAGACCTTTGAAATTTGAAGAATTTTATCCGATGGCATCGAAAATTATATATGTATCGGCTACTCCTAATCAATGGGAAATAGAAAAGTCAAAAGTCAAAAGTCAAAAGTCAAAAATTAAATTAAAAAGTCAAAAGTTTAAAAACAATAATGGAATTGTAGAACAATTAATTAGGCCGACTGGGATAATTGATCCGGAAATTATTATTAAACCGTCTACAAACGAAGTACAGGACCTGATTACTGAGATAGAAAAGAGAGTCAAGGTAAAAGAAAAAGTTTTAGTGACAACTTTAACAAAAAAAATGGCTGAAGATCTGTCTGTTTATTTAAAAGAAAAGAAAATTAATGCCGCATATCTTCATAGTGATGTTAAGACATTGGAAAGATCAAACATCTTGGAAAACTTAAGAAAAGGAAATTTTGATGTCTTGATCGGTGTTAATCTTCTCCGCGAAGGGTTAGATCTGCCGGAAGTTACTTTGGTAGCAATACTTGATGCCGACAAGGAAGGATTTTTGAGATCAAGAACTTCACTAATTCAAACGATGGGAAGAGCAGCCAGAAATATCACTGGACAGGTTATCATTTACGCAGATGTGATGACCAAGTCAATAAATCTAGCGGTTGGGGAGATCAACAGAAGAAGAAAGTATCAAGTAGAATATAACACTAAACATAAGATCACGCCAAAAACTATCTATAAGCCGATCAGGGAAAAGATCATTGAACAAGAAGAAAAAAGTTTATTCTATGACCGTGATTTTGATTCAAGATATCTTGATGAAATGAATATTGAAAGTCTGACCCCTTTTGATAAAAAAAAGTTAGTCAAAAAAATGGAAAGGGAAATGAAAAATCAGGCAGAAAACCTAAACTTTGAACTGGCGATTAGGATTAGGGAAAAAATAAAAGACATTAAAAATTAATTAACCTAATTGATCTAGTTATTCTAATTGACCTAAAAAATATCCAATGACCAATTGGAAATTGGGAATTATTTAGGTTAATTAGGTCAATTAGTAATTAGAAATTTTATATATGGATCACATACGTATCAGAGGAGCTCGTCAGCACAATTTGAAAAATATCAATGTTGATATTCCAAAAAATAAAGTTGTTGTTATTACCGGAATTTCTGGATCCGGAAAATCTTCTTTGGCATTTGATACGATCTATGCCGAAGGTCAACGAAGATATGTTGAATCATTATCAGCATATGCTCGACAATTTTTGGGAATTATGGATAAGCCTGATGTCGACCTAATAGAAGGGCTGTCTCCGGCAATATCTATAGATCAAAAAACAACCTCCCACAATCCTCGGTCAACTGTTGGAACGATCACGGAAATTTATGATTATTTACGTTTACTTTTTGCTAAGGTAGGCCATCCTCACTGTCAGAATTGCGGTCGCGAGATCAGTAAAATGTCGGTTGACGAGATCGTGCAAAGGGTAATAAAAGAAATTGAAGATAAGATTCTTACCGATAAAATAAAATCTCATCAATTTCTGATCTTGTCTCCTGTCGTCCGCAATAAAAAGGGTGAGTTTAAAGATCTTTTTGACAATCTCCGTTCAAAGGGGATTAATCAAATTATTGTTGATGGAAAAAATTTCAGCTTAGATTCCGAGATCGATCTTATAAAAACGAATAAACATAAGATAGAAGCGTTGATGGACACGATCTATTTCGGTCACAAGGAAATGAAAAATAATGTGTTTAAAGAAAACTTGAGGTCAAGGTTGGTAAATGTTATTGAGCAATCTTTAAAACTCTCCGATGGCCTGGTCATTATCAAAACCGACAAGAAGGAGCATCTTTATTCTGAAAAATTTTCGTGTCCTATATGCAATCTGTCTTTGCCAGAAATCGAACCAAGAATGTTTTCTTTCAATTCACCTCTTGGAGCTTGTGAAAACTGCCGGGGAATCGGAACAATTTTTGCCGTTGATAAAAGTTTGATATTAAACAAAAACCTTTCTCTACTTGAAGGCGGAATCCTTCCTTTCAATAAATTATTTTTTCATGAAACATGGTACGTCCGTTTGATCAAACAGGTGTGTGAGGAGGAGGGAATTGACATGAACAAACCGATAAGCGGATTAACGGAAAAACAAATTGACACCCTTTTAAAAGGCACCAATAAAACGTATAGGGTTGAGGGTTTAAATAGATTTGGTCATGCAACGGCTATCACGGAAAAATTTTCAGGGATCATCGCCGAGTTGGAACGAAGGTATATAGAAACCCAAGGAGATTATTCTGCCATGGAGATACAAAAATACATGAGGGAAGAAACCTGTCCAAAATGTAAAGGACTCAGACTAAAACCGGAAATTCTTGCGATCACGGTCGATAAAAATAATATCACCGAGATATCAGATCAATCGATTGACCACTTGACAAACTATTTTAGGGAAAAACTAGCGTCGGCTTTATCTGTTTATGAAAATCAAATTGCAAAACCCATTATAAAGGAGATCTTGACCAGACTGAACTTTTTAAGAAGTGTCGGTCTTTCATATCTGACGATAAGTAGACGAGCAGGAACTTTATCAGGAGGAGAACTGCAAAGGATTCGCCTCGCCTCCCAAATAGGTAGCGGTTTGACGGGAGTCCTTTATGTGCTTGATGAACCGTCGATCGGACTTCATCCAAAAGATGTTGCCGCTTTGATTACAACCTTAAAAAACTTGAGAGATCTTGGTAATAGCCTGATCGTCGTTGAACATGATAGGGAAACCATGGAGTCGGCCGATTATTTGGTTGAGCTTGGAGAAAAGGCTGGCAAAAATGGAGGCAAAGTAATATTCAGCGGAAACCTTTCCGAAATGAAAAAAACAAAAACTTCTCTAACAGGTCAATATCTTACCGGTGAGAAAAAGATCTCCGTCGGTAATGGAGGAATAAAACCAATACAAACAAATCATGGAGAACTGATAATATCTGGGATTACTCACAATAACCTAAAAAATATAAATGTCAAAATCCCCTTAGGTAACTTGATCGGCGTGACAGGTGTTTCCGGTACGGGAAAATCTTCATTGGTAACGGAAACCATTTACCCGGCTCTAAAATATTATCTTGACGGATATTTTCATGATAAGATCGGCGAGTTCAAAAAGATAGAAGGATATCAGTATCTTGATCGCGTTCATATGGTTGATCAGTCTCCAATTGGAAGAACCCCTCGTTCCAATCCCGCTACCTATATAGGATTCTTTGATGAAATACGGGAGATTTTTGCATCGACGATCGATGCTCGTGAACGGGGATATGAAAAAGGGAGATTTTCATTTAATATCAAGGGCGGCCGTTGCGAAAAATGTCAGGGTGCCGGCGTGTTGAAAATCGAGATGCAATTTTTAGCTGATGTATATGTGATCTGTGATGTCTGTCAAGGAAACCGTTATAACAAAGAAACGCTTGAGGTTAAGTATAAAGGTAAAAATATTTACGAGATCTTAAAAATGACTGTTGATGAAGCATTAATTTTTTTTAATAGTTATTTTAAGGTATATTCTAAATTAAGTTTCTTGCAAAAAACCGGGCTCGGTTATTTGGAATTGGGACAACCGGCACCAACGTTGTCAGGTGGAGAGGCACAGCGGTTAAAATTGGCTAACGAACTTTCAAGGAGAGATACAGGCAGAACAGTATATATCCTAGATGAACCGACGACCGGTTTGCACTTTTATGATATTGAAAAATTACTTCATACTATTACTGAATTAGTTGACCGCGGTAACACGGTAATAGTGATAGAACACAATCTTGATATTATTAAAAACTGCCAATATATAATTGATCTAGGACCCGATGGGGGAGATAAGGGTGGAAAGGTTATTTATCAGGGAGAGATAAGTGGTATTCTTAAAGAAAAGGAATCTTATACCGGGGAATACTTAAGAAGACAAAATAACAAATAACCAATAACAAACATCAATTAAATTTTAAATATCAAATAACAAATGTTTTGAACATTTAATATTTATTATTTGTTATTCAATTGTTATTTAATATTTGTCATTTAAAATTAAAATGTTTAAGTTTTTGAAGATATTATTGCTTTTTCTCACTTTAAATTTATTACTTCGCTTTTCTTCAACAGTCTATGCTGTCGATTTCAAAACAGACTATCAAGTTGAATATAATCTTTCCCAATCTCAGAACGATCTAAACTCTCATGTAAGTTTTAAGATAAAAATAATCAATTTAAGAAGCGAGGTATTTGTCAGTAAGTTTGCCATAAGTTTTCCAAATACTTTTTCGATCTCCAATTTAAAGACTTCAGACGACAATGGATATATTGATCCAAAAATCATCTCTGACGGAGATAAAACTAAAATTGAACTGGAGTTTTCAAATCCGGCCGTTGGAAAAGATTCAGAAAACACATTTTTTTTAAACTTTGATCAGGCAAACCTTTTTAAGGTCAACGGAAAGATTTGGGAAGTAGTTCTGCCTGTAATAGAGAATAAACAAAATGAATCGTATAAGGTTACTGTAAATCTACCGCAAACAACTAACAAGAAAATCTCTATTGCAAAACCAAATCCCGACTTGGTTACCGGAAATAAAATTATATGGAACGATCCACATACAAAAACGATCTATGCTGTCTTTGGCGAAAGTCAGGCTTACCAGACAGAACTGACATATCACCTAAAGAACGATCAAATTTATCCGGTTTTTACTGAAGTCGCCTTTCCGCCGGAAACTGCCAACCAAAAATTTTTTTTAGAATCAATCAACCCACCACCAGAATCGGTCAGACGGGATGAAGATGGTAATTATTTGGGAAAATATTTTCTTAAACCACTTGAATCAAAAACAATTGTTTATAAAAGTGTGATCGAAGTTTATTCAAAAACCAGAGAGGATTCAACGCCATATTTCCGTTCATTGATCAATGCGCAAAAAAACTATCTTCTTACTGCAAAAAAATATTGGCAGATAACCAAGGTCGAACAAATAAAGAATGTTAATAGTCCAAAGGAGATATACGATTTTGTCAAAAACAATCTTAAATATAATTACGATAAGATAAATCTGAACAATAAGCGTATCGGGGCTGATGCTGTTTTATCAAATCCTGATCAGGCAGTTTGTTTGGAATTTTCTGACCTTTTTGTTGGGATATCAAGAGAAAAGGGGATATATAGTCGTGAGGTTGAGGGTTATGGCTTTTCATTGGACCCAAAACTACAGCCGATCTCACTATCTTCAGATATATTACATGCTTGGCCAGAATATTTTGATATAAAAGCTGGGAATTGGATCTCAGTAGATCCAACCTGGGAGAACACTTCTGGCATTGATTATTTTTCTTCGTTTGATCTAAACCATATAGTATTTGTCATTCATGGAAAAAATTCTGATTATCCATTAGCAGCGGGGACATATAAAATAGAAAATTCCAGAGATGTTTTGGTAAAACCAACAGTTGATACCCCCGTTGAAAAAAAGGAGATAGTTATTGAAGGGATAGATATTTCTACAACAATCTCTGATGACAAATCATATAAGGGAAAGTTCATTGTGAGAAATAGCGGCAGCAGTTATCTATGGCAGATACCTATCAACATTGGTTCAAAAAATATAATTATAAAAAACGATAGGCTTACGATCCCTGTTTTAGCACCCTATGAAAAAAAGACAATATCTTTTAATTATTTGGCAAAAGATAAAAATAAAAAAGTCCAAGGAGAACTAACTATCGATGTATTGGAAAAACAATTACTAAAACAAAACATTATTATTGTGCCGGCAATATACACACTAATCATAAAGATCTTTGCAGTTCTTCTTGGCTTATCCGTCATATTCTTAATTTATAGAGCAGTTACAAAAATAAAACGTCATGATCACTAGGAGTCAAATAGACAGTCTACCCAGCATGATCGGTCTCTACCTTTTTAAAAATAACGAAAACATCAACTATATTGGTAAATCAGTAAATATCAAGGCAAGGGTTATATCTCATCTTGAAAATGCTAAATTAGATAACAAAGAGCGATTGATCATTGAAAATTCAAATAAGATAGAGGTAATAATTGCGGACTCAGAGTTTAAAGCACTTATTTTAGAAGCAAAATTGATAAGAGAGCTTCAACCAAAATATAACTCGATCTGGAAAGATGATAAAAGTCCGTTATACATCAAGATAACGATTGAGGAAGAGTATCCAAAAGTTGGCATAACTAGAAAACCCGCCTTCGTCAAGACTACGGCGGGCGAGGAAAGTTTGTATTTTGGACCATTTTCATCAGTAAAGATGGTTGAAAAGATCATAAATGACATTCGGCATATCATACCCTTTTGTACTCAAAAAAAGATGGGAAATAAAGCCTGTTTTTATTCAAAGATCGGATTATGTAATCCCTGTCCAAATGAGATTAATAGATGTAAGGGCGAGGCGCGACTCGTCCTAAAACATCAATACAAAAAAAACATTAAACAGGTCATCTCGATCTTAAACGGTAATGTAAAAACGATAATAAAAGATCTTAATCTTCAATTGAATGTTTTGATAAAAAGTAATCAATTTGAGCAGGCTATTATCATCCGAAATAAAATATTCAGATTTGACAGATTATTAAATTTGAAAGACGACTCGGATTTTTATAAGAACAATAACGAAAAAAATTTAGACGAAATGCTGGATATTTTAAAAAAATATTTTCCTCAATTAATAAAACTTGAGCGTATAGAAACCTATGATATCAGTAACTTAGGATTAAAACAGGCCGTCGGCTCAATGGTTGTAATGAAAAATAATCAAATAGACAAAAAAGAATATCGTAAGTTCAAGATCAGACAGGTTGGTCTACCATCAGACTTTGATAGGCTAAAAGAGGTTATGAGCAGAAGGCTTCAACAAAAATGGCCTACTCCAGATCTGATCATCATCGATGGAGGAAGACCGCAGATAAAGGCTATTTTAAAGATTTTTGAATCAAACAAAAGATCGATCCCATTGCTGGGCATTGTAAAAAATCCGGATAGAGTGATCGTGGGGGTTGAAGGGTTCCCAAATTTATTTTTAAAAAATGACAGTAAAGTACTTAATATCATCAGATTGCTCCGTGATGAGTCACATCGCTTCGCCCGTAAATATCATCTGTTTTTAAGAAGCAAGGACTTTTTGTTATAATGATACGTATCGGAAGCGTGATACTAAATTTTATTATCTCCGTGGGAACCCTCCCCTTTTCGGGGACTCCCAAGTCGAAAAAAATTAAGTATCCCACTTCGCCTTTTAAATAATAATATATATGAAAAAGATATTCAGAATGATAATTTTTTCAGGAGTAGCAATATTTGTTACCGCTCTTTGGAATAAAGGTTTTATTATCAAGGCAGATCCGTTGACATATATTAAAGCAGCATTGGTAATAACTGCGGTTTATTATTTGATAATTCCGGTGAGCAAGCTTGTTCTACTACCTCTAAACATTATTACATTCGGTCTCATTTCCATGATCTTTTATGCCTTTATTTTTTATTTTCTTCTGAACAATTTTAATTTGATCAATATAAAGGAATGGACATTTTTAGGGATAAAATTATTAGGTATAACATTGGGAGAGGTTAAGGTCTCCGGTTTAGCTAATATTTTTGTCTCTTCCTTTTCGATTTCTACCATTATTAATTTATTAGAAAAAATTATATGAAGAATTTTCTTTTGATTCTCAATATCATTTTTAGTGTTTTGATAGTTACATTTATTCTAATTCAGGGAAGAGGAGCAGGTTTGGGAAGCGCTTGGGGTGGCGGGGGAGAAATGTTCCAGACGAGACGGGGTATGGAGAAGATAGTTCTCTGGTTAACAACAGTTTTTATCGTAATTTTTTTAGCGGTTTCCCTGATAAATCTTTTTGTTAAATGAACAGAAAAACTTTTAGATATTACTATTGGTTATTCTTAGAGTTTATTAAAAAATACTCGCGGCTCATTTTAATGAGTTTTTTTATCGGTTTTATAAGTCTGATCGGTTTTTTATCCGTCTCACCTTATTTGAAACTAATGTTCAATAAACAAGAATCAATAGGATTACTTGGTAAATATGATTTTACTAATTTACCGGATGAGGTGATGACTAAGGTCTCTAATGGTTTGGTGACGATCAGCGAAAAAGGTGAAATAATTCCGGTCCTTGCCAATTCGTGGGAAGTAAAAGATAGCGGAAAGCAATACCGGTTTTATTTAAAAAACAATCTTTTGTGGAATGATGATAAAAAATTTACCGCTTCAGATATCAATTATCAATTCAGCGACATTAAAATAGAGGTAGTTGATAAGAACATATTGGATTTTTACCTAAGTAAACCTTTAAGTATTTTCCCAACTTATCTAAGTAAACCGCTGATACGACCTCCATTAATTGGTATTGCCGGTTTTTATAAACTCGGAAAATATAAAATGACAAATGGCTATCTGACGGATCTAACCCTTGTGCCAAATACCAAAAATCTGACAACGATAAAATACAAATTTTACGGAAATGAATCTGATTTGGTTACGGCCTACAAAAAAGGTGAGATCAACAAAATGACCTTAACAAAAAAATCTGTTGCAGATACTTTTATAAACTGGAAGAACAGCAAAATAATTAAAACGGTTGACCATACTCGTTTATTAACGCTGTTTTTTAATAATAAAGAAAAAATGTTCGCCAATAAGGATATAAAAGATGCTTTCGCAATGATGATAAATTATCAAGCATTGGCAGAATCGGGAGAGATAGCTAGGGGTCCCATTCCACCAACGTCTTGGGCATATAATTCCGACCTGAAAACTAATACATACGATATCGAAACAGCAACAAAAATTGTAAAAAATGAAGCTGAGGCAACTGAATCGGCTCAACTTAATTTATTGACCTCCTATGACTATTATGATGCGGCAGATAATATTGCCGGAGAAATAAAAAAAACCGGACTAAAAGTAGATATTAATATGATCTCCTATGAACATCCGGATAATTTTGATTTACTTTTAGTCTTTTGGAAAGTTCCCCAAGATCCTGATCAATATTACTTTTGGCACTCAACCCAAACACAAAAAGGTGGTAATATTGGTAACTACCAAAACGTTAAGATAGATAAACTTTTAGAGGATGGTCGGTCAACTATAAATATTGAAGAAAGAAGTAAATTCTATCAAGAATTTCAAAAAATAATTGAAGACGACCCGCCGGCATTGTTCCTTTATTATCCGTATGTGTATACAATAGAGAGGAAGTAATTGGTGTCGGGGAGAGGACTTGAACCTCCACAGTCTTGCGACCACAAGCCCCTCAAGCTTGCGCGTATACCATTTCGCCACCCCGACAGAACTAGTCAAATTATATCACTTGTGTTTATTTAATCTTATGTATTTTATGTTACACCGTAACATTAGGGTGTAGCATAGTTTCTTGAAGCCATTTTAAGGAGTTGTTATTAATTTTATATACTTTTGTCATGACTAGATTATAAACTTTGTAGCTATGAAGTTTTTCAACCTCTTGATCAATCTTATCAAAGTTTTCTTCGGTGGAATCCATAATCAATAAGACCTCTTTTGACGATTCAATTTTATTTCCCCATAAATAATTAGAGTTTATTTTGATTTTTTTAGCACAGACAACCAACCTCTTTTCCAATAACTTAAACGAAATCTTGTCAGCTTCTTCAATATTTTTACATGATAAAAACAATAAACAAGGTTTCATATCTTGATAAAAAATATTAATAGCAAAGTTTAGCACAAAAATATATAATTCAAATATGGAATATACGATTCTTGGTAAAACAAACTTAAAGATTTCACGAATAGGTTTTGGCGGATGGGGAATTGGGGGTGGCGCACCAGTTTTAAGATGGAAAGATATGTGGAAAGCCGACGATAAACTTTCAAAACAGTCTTTACTAAATGCCTATAAAAACGGAATTAATTTTTTTGATACTGCTTTAGTGTATGCTGATGGGCACAGTGAAAGATTAATCAAAGATACTCTCGGAGACAAAGATATCATAATTGCTACAAAAGTTCCTCCATTAGATGGTCATTGGCCGGCTAAAAATAAAGATATAAATAAAGTATTCCCAACAGATTATATTATTGAAAAAGCTAAAGAAAGTTATGTTAATTTTGGAAAAAAAACAATAGATTTATTACAACTTCATGTTTGGATGGATGATTGGTTTGATTCAAAAAACTGGAGGAACGCTTTCACGACTCTGAAAAAAGAGGGAATTATAAAGTTTGTTGGCGTGTCTATAAACGATCATGATCCTAATTCTGCGTTGAAAATAGTTGAGTCTGGAGAAATTGATACAATCCAAGTAATTTATAATATTTTTGATCAATCACCCCAAGATAAATTATTTCCGTTGGCCCAAAAAAATAATGTTGGTATCATTGCCCGCGTACCTCTAGATGAAGGTTCATTAAGTGGAACTTTCAATTATGAAACTACATTTAATGACTGGAGAAAATACTATTTTACTACTGATAGATTAAAAATGACCGTCAATAAAGTTAACGAAATAAAAAGTAAATTGGTTAATGAGAAAAGAACCATGAGTCAAATTGCGTTAAAATTTTGTATATCAGATAATGGAGCTGATGTGGCTATAGTTGGAATGAGAAACCCTAATCATGCCACTGAAAACATTAAAAGTGTCAGAATAAATTTTGTTAAAGAAGAATTAAATTATTTGATGAAACAAAGATGGATTAGAAACTTTTATCCAGAAGATGTTTAATTATATTTAAACTATGTGCCCGGCATGCATTATCACAATTGGAGGAGGGTTATTACTAGCAAAAAGGTTGGGAATAAATAATATATTTGTGATAGGTGTATTAACGATTTTGTTATCACTATTTTTCGATAAAATACTTAGAAAAATCAACAAAGGAAAAGCACTTTTTAATTATCAAAGAATCATTATTCCAATAGTAGTATTACTAATACTATCAGCAGTATTTCAATTTATAAATTAACTCACTTTAATTAATTAAAGTGTATAAATTAACATATGAATTTAAACAAAGCAATCAAAAACTTTTTAGATTATCTTAAAAACGATCTATTAAAACAAATTAATAAAACAATAGTTAAGATATTTGAATGTTGCAGAGATTAATTTAATAAGA
>JANLIS010000119.1 GCA_024653985.1 Candidatus Roizmanbacteria bacterium | reverse complement strand
ATTGAAAAGATTAGTTGGGATAATGACACTTTTTGTATTTTTTTCCGCTTCCGCACCAACATTTATCATTACGGCCTAATTTCTTATGAGGATTGGTTTTTGCTTCGCCCGACGAAGCCTTGGCGAAGTCGGGTTCTTGGCTACTTTTAAACGGATCAATGGCCGAAGCCGACTGAAGGATCATTTTTGGTGGTTCATGACTGTGAATGGGAATATCTAAATTTGAACCAATATTGACCTCTATCTTGAACAGTCTTCTTGTTACTTCAAAATTGATATTTGATATCAGTTTTTCGAACATTGAATAGGCTTCGTTCTTATATTCAACCAGCGGATCAAGTTGACCATATCCCCTCAAATTAATCCCTTCACGTAGGTCTTCAATTGCTGTCAAATGATCCATCCAAAACTTATCGATCGTTGAGAGAACAACTGATCGGACAATGTCGCTCCAAATTTCTTTGCCCAATTTCTTTTCTCGGATATTGTATTGCTCATCAATGATTTTGTTCAGGAAAATAATTATCTTTTCCTGATCTTTAGACTCTATCATTGATATTAATTTATTTTCATTAAACGGAATCATCATATTTAATTCTTGAATTAATTTGGCTTTATCTTCATCGACCAACTGATCAATGTTTATCATGTAGTTATTTACCAATACGGCAATTTCCTCTGTAAAAATCTCGGAGATTGCTTGCTTAAAATCGGCATTGTTTTTACTTCCAAAAAGCATTTTTTTCCTTAGTTCATAAACGATCTGTCTTTGCTTATTTAAAACATCATCAAAATCAACGAGATGTTTGCGGATATCAAAATTGAAGCCTTCAACTTTAACCTGAGCTTGTTCAATTGCTTTGGAAACCATTGAATGCGTCAATGGCTGATCTTCCGGAAAATTAAGAAAGGTCATCATTTTTGAAATTTGCTCTCCACCAAAGATCCTCATCAGATCATCCTCCAACGAAACAAAAAATCTTGATTCACCCGGATCTCCCTGTCGTCCGGAACGTCCTCGGAGTTGATTGTCGATCCTTCTTGATTCGTGTTTTTCAGTACCCAAGACATAGAGTCCACCCAGCCCTACTACTTCATCATGTTTTTTCTGCCAATCTTTCAACTGTTTACTATCAACTGGGGCGGCACCTCCGAGAACTATGTCTACACCTCTTCCCGCCATATTGGTGGCAACTGTCACGGCTTTTTTTTCACCGGCTGACGCGATGATTTTCGCCTCTTGCTCATGGTTTTTTGCATTTAATAATTGATGAGGAACACCTTTGTCTGTTAATAATTTTGACAGGTATTCATTCTTTTCGATCGAAGTGG
Organism: Candidatus Roizmanbacteria bacterium; assembly: GCA_024653985.1. Lineage (GTDB taxonomy): Bacteria > Patescibacteriota > Microgenomatia > UBA1406 > GWC2-37-13 > GWC2-37-13. The sequence goes on along the minus strand of JANLIS010000119.1, from coordinate 6,625 downwards.
TGCCGACTAAGATCGGACGGCCAAGCTTAAAGTTATTGGCAATTTCTTCAACAACTGCATTGAACTTTCCCTTCTCTGTTTTATAAATCATATCAGGTTTGTCTAACCGCTTCATCGGTAAGTGGGTGGGAATAGAAATAACGTCGGCGTTATATATTTTATGAAATTCCTCGGCTTCGGTTGTTGCTGTTCCGGTCATTCCGGCTAATTTTTTGTACATTCTAAAATAATTCTGTAAAGAAACTGTTGCCAAGGTTTTAGATTCCCTCTGGATGGTAACGCTTTCTTTTGCTTCAATGGCTTGATGCAAACCTTCGGAAAATCTCCGACCTTGAAGTAGACGGCCGGTAAATTCATCAACAATAACCACCTCATTATCCTTGACGATATAATCCTTATCTTTCTTAAAAAGAGCGTTCGCCTTTAATGCCGCCTCGATATGAAAAAGAGTGTCAAAATCCTTTTCATAAATATTAGAAACGTTTAAAATATTTTCAATTTTTTTTATCCCGGCATCGGTTAAATTGGCGGTTCTTTGTTTTTCATCAATTACGTAATCTTCCTTTTCTGTGAGCTGATTTATTATCTTCGGGTAAAGATAATATTTTGAAGTGTCTTCCTCGTTGGGAGCCGAAATAATGTGGGGTGTTCTTGCCTCATCGATCAAAACTGAGTCTGCCTCATCAATGATCGCAAAGTAATATTTTCTTTGTACGGCATCATTGGGATTTTGAGCCATATTATCTCTCAAATAGTCAAATCCGAATTCACTGTTTATACCGTATGTTATATCGGATAGGTAAGCTTCTTTGCGGGAAACCGGCCTCAGATGTTGAAGACGCCAATCAACTGTATCTTTGTCATTATGTTTTGGATCAAACAAAAAAGATCTTTCTGATATCATTGCGGCTGTTGTCAACCCAAGAAAATTAAAGATCGTTCCCATCCAACCGCAGTCACGTCTGGCCAAATAATCATTGACGGTAACTAAGTGAACCCCTTGCCCCATCAGGGCATTCAAATATAATGCCGGAACAGAGGAAAGGGTTTTTCCTTCACCGGTTTTTTGTTCGGTAATTTTTCCTTCATGGAGAGCTATGGCTGCGATCAATTGAACATCAAAGTGGCGCTGTCCTAATGTCCGCCTAGCCGCCTCACGTGATAGTGCAAACGCCCAAGGCAATATCTCATTCATCTTTGACTCATCGGACTGAACAATCTTCTGAAGTTTTTTGGTTTCTTTTACAAAATCGCTGTCTTTCAAGTTTCGTGCTTTATCTTCAAGAAGATTTATCTCATCGATATTTTTTTGCAACCTGTTTATTTCTTTTTGATTGTAATCAAAAAAGGATTTGAATATGTTGAACATTATTTTATAAAGTATTCCTGAGGAATTATCAAGATCTTTACTCCTGAATAATCATTGTTTTTTTGTTCACTGGTCTTTTTGACGACAAAATGAACCATGTCACCTTCTTTTAATTTACTGAATCCGATCACTTCTCTTACCAATGTTTTTATATTGATCAAATATTGCTTTGTTCCCGTTTCAATATCCAAGCTGTAAGTATTTTTATCGCTGGTTAATACTTTGATATTGTACGTATCTTTATTTATCTCGGTGATCTTTCCCGAATCTACCAAGAAATTTTCATCAATCAAAACAACATTTGCAGTGATGACATTATCGACGACAACTCCGCTAACGATCGCATAGTCGCCTTTTGTAATATCGTTTGTTTTTATCTCTTTCTTTGTTGTTCCCAATACCTTAAATGCTTTGGTTAACGTGTCATCAAACTTAACCTGATTTACATCTCCTGTGTTATCCAACTTCATATTGTTTCCATCAATATTCAAAACAAAGCCTGAAATCGCTTTATTGTTTTCTTTTCTTATTTCCGAAACTTTATTGGCTATTTTGTCCTTCAGTTGTTGAATATCTTTATCTACGACCACTGTTGGAGATGATGAGGCTACCGATGACAAAGAAGGTGTTTGCGCCAAAACAAAGGAACTCGTCAACAGACAATACAGCAACAAAAGACTATAACAATATGCAATTATTTTTTTCATAGTTCGCTGTCAATATAATAAACTTTCATATATTTTTCCTGTGGTCTGAATTGTTTTTCCTGTGGATAGATAACTATTTTTATGGAGTTTTCACCCAAAGCCAATGGAAACTCCAGGTCAAATTTTCCTTGGGTATTTTTCACAGCCAGGTCTTTGATGGGAGATTGGATTACGATCAACGAATCCTTGGCGGCCGTCCCTTTGAAGCGGATGATATCTTTTTCAAAAATCGCATTATTGGCCGGTTCCGATATTTCCAAAGGTTGCATTTCCAAGCCGTTTAAATTAGTCAATGACTTTTCCTTCGGCGGGGCAATCACCTTGTTTTTGGACAGTTCTATATCCTTGCTCTTCAAAGAAATAAAGACCGCCAAGATAGCACCAAAGAGCAAACCAAAAAAAATTGCGGTGATCGTTTCTTTTTTCATATATTGATATTTTCCTTCAAAACTTCAGGGATCGTTTCGATAATATTACTAATATTATACCAGTATCCTTTTGATTGAAAAAGCCTTTCTCCAGTTTTCTTTAACAATATTGAGGCCGAAACTGCTGAGATTAAAGCTAAATTATTTGCTGATAAAGCAGTCGTCAAACCAGCTAATATATCTCCAGTACCGCCTTTAGTCAAACCGGCATTACCTCCTTCAACCAAATATACTTTATCACCATCAGAAACGATATCAACAACTGCTTTTAATAGAATGATTGTCTTATATTTTTTTGCAATTGTCTTAACAAGGTTAACCTTATCATCTAGTGTGCTTTGATGTATCGATACATCAAAAAGCTTTTCAAACTCCTTTTGGTGAGGTGTAATAATCGCCGGTGTTTTCAATTTTAACAGCCAATCTGGCTCCATCATTTGAAGGGCTCCGGCATCAAATAAAAACTGTTTTTCGGGAAAATTTTGAATTAACGACTTTGTTAGATCATAGGTATATTTTGACTCTTCACCTTCCCGGACCATTCCGGATCCAACCAAAATGACATTGTCTTCTTTTACATATTCCATCAATTTTTCTTGAGGAACGATAATGCCATTTTGAAATTTTTTCTTTAACGACAAAAAAATTTCCTGATTTTCCTTTGTTGAGGAATAGTGAACCATATCACAAAAATGAGAAGCCACTTCAGCTGCCCAAAGGGATGCGGAATGGAAAAGGGAAGATCCTCCAATGATTAAGACCCGACCATTTTGACCTTTATGAGAATTTGATTTGGGTAAAGTCAACTTACTTAAAAAAGTTTTTACTGTTTTAGTATCGGAAGTTTTTATTAACATAAATTTTCTATTGTTCCATTGCTTCATTGCTCCATTGTTCCAAACAATGAAACAATTTAACAATGAAACAATTATTTAATGTTATAATTTTACATTATTATGTTAACTCATGTCCAACTTAGAAAAAAATTTGCTGATTTTTGGGTAAAAAACGGTCATAAGGAAATTCCGGCAATCCCCCTAGTACCACAAAATGATTCTACAACACTATTTACAGGATCCGGTATGCAACAACTGGTGCCCTATTTACTGGGCGAACCGCACCCATTAGGTAGTCGAGTTTTTGATATTCAACCTTGTATCAGGGCCCAAGATATTGAGGAAGTCGGAGACAATCGTCACGATACTTTTTTTGAAATGATGGGCAATTGGTCTCTCGGAGATTATTTTAAGAAGGAACAATTGACGTGGTTCTGGAAATTCTTAACCGAAGAGTTAAAAATACCGAAAGAAAAACTTTATGTAACCGTATTTGCCGGTGACAAAAAAAATAATTTACCAGCCGATGATGAGTCTATAAAAATATGGAAAAGTTTAGGCATACCAGAAAGTCATATTTCACAATATGGACCTGAAAAAAATTGGTGGTCTAGGGCTGGAGTTCCTGATAATATGCCTCCTGGTGAACCGGGCGGACCTGATTCAGAAGTTTTTTATGAATTCACAGAAGTTAAACATGATTTCAAATTTGGTAACAAATGCCACACCAACTGTGACTGTGGTCGTTTTATTGAAATCGGAAACTCTGTATTCATGCAGTACAAGAAGAATGTTGATGGTACTTTTTCAGAATTACCTGCTATGAACGTTGATTTTGGTGGCGGGTTAGAAAGAATTACCATGGCGATTGAAGATAAGAATGATTTATTTGAAACTAATGTTTTTATAAAAATTATTTTGGCTCTGGAAAAATTGACAGGAAAAAAATATAAAGACAATAAAAAAGAAATGAGGATTATCTCTGACCATCTCAAAACGTCAACTTTTCTGATTAAACAAGGTATCATGCCTTCAAATAAAGAACAGGGGTATGTTTTGCGAAGATTGCTCCGCAAGGCTTCTTTTAATCTACATAAAATCGGAGTTGAAATTAAGGAGATGTTTTCTCTTGACGCACTAATTCAAAGTGTTGTTAACACCTACGGAACAGTATATTTTGATTTTAAAAATGATGTAGAAACTATTACTCCAATTATTCAGGAAGAAATGAATAAATTTGGAAAGGCATTGACTCGTGGAATGAACGAAATTAAAAATACTGATGAAAAAGAATTGGAAAATAAAGCCTTTTATTTTTACCAGTCATATGGTTTACCACTTGAACTGTTAGAAGAAATATTCATCTCTCAAAACAAGAAAGTTAATAGAGATAAGTTCCGAGCTGAGTTTGAAAAACATAAGGAGCTATCTCGTTCTGGTTCGGCTGGAAAATTTAAAGGTGGACTTGCCGATCACTCGGAACAAACGATAAAATATCACACTGCAACTCACCTACTTCATCAAGCACTGTTTGATGTCGTCGGATCGGATATAAGACAAGAAGGATCAAATATAACGACTGAGAGGTTGCGGTTTGATTTTGCTTCAACTTTAAAACCGACCGGGGAACAAATTAAAAAAGTAGAAGAAATTATTAACAGCAAAATAAAAGAGTCACTTCCTGTTGAATTTAAGATCATTCCAAAGGAAGAAGCAATGAAACTTGGAGCAAAATCTTTTTTCCGGGAAAAATATCCGGACATGGTCAAGGTATATTTTGTTGGTTCGGCAAGCTCACCACAAGCGGCTTACTCAAAAGAGTTTTGTGGCGGACCTCACGTCAAAAATACTTCTGAAATTGGTAAAATAGAGATTTATAAATTTGAGAAAATAGGAAGCAATCTATATAGAATTTACGCCAAATAATGAATATCAGTTAACTAGTTAACTGTTTATCAAATTGTCATTCCCGCGCAGGCGGGAATCCAAGCGTTTTTGGATCCTATTCTTCAAGGGGATAACAAAGTTAATTATCAAAATAAAAATATGAAAAAGGACATGATTGCTTTTTCGGATTTTGCGAAACTTGATTTGCGGGTTGGTGAAGTGTTAGAAGCTTCTCTTCTTGAGGGATCTAAAAAATTAATCGTCTTGAAAGTCGATCTTGGCGAAGATTATGGTGTCGTCGAAATTTTATCAGGACTTGCTCCAACCTACCAACCTGCAGACTTACTTGGTAATAAATATATTGTTCTTGCTAATCTTGAACCAAAACAAATGATGGGTAAAGATTCTAATGGAATGATATTAGTTGCCGATGTTCCGGAAAAATTGGTACTTATCCCCCTTGACAAAAATTTAAAAACCGGTACAGTTATTAGGTAAATAATTTTTAATTACCAATTTACGATTTTCAATAAACATATGCCTAAAACAAAAAAAGGGCCTGTTCAGTCGCCAGTTATGTATTCCCAACCAAACAACAACATCCTATATGTGATGATGGGAGTGATCACTCTTTTTCTCATCTTTATAACCGTCAAAATGTTTTCACTGGAGAAAAGAATTAATTCCGGAAGTGCTGATGGAACTGCAGTCGCTCAGCAAGAATCACCTATCTCTGTTCCCAATCTTAAAAAATATGCTAAAGAACTTGGCCTAAATACGGGAAAATTTAATAAATGTTTAGATTCCGGTGAAAAAAAGACCTTGGTAGATAAAGATGCCGCTTACGGTACCGCTTTAGGGGTCCAGGGAACACCGGGATTCTTTATTAACGGTCAATTTTTAGCCGGGGCCTTTCCTTTCCAATTTTTCAAAGAAATAATTGACAGACAATTAGCCGGAACTTCTTCATCAGAATGTACAAGTTATTCGGAAGAATTGCAGAAATATTGTTCTGACCCACAGAATATTGCCTTTAATCCTGCTCCAAAACAGGTTGATGTCAGCAACATGATTCCAACCGGGGCTAAAAACGGCAAGATTACGATTCTTGAATTTTCGGACTTTGAATGTCCATTTTGTATCCGGGCTTTACCAACCGTTAAACAGGTGTTAAGCGAATATAAGAATGATGTTACTTTGTACTTAAAACAATTCCCTTTGACCCAAATTCACCCACAGGCGCTTAAAGCAGCTGAAGCTTCGCTATGTGCGGCTGACCAGGGTAAGTTTTGGAAATGGCATGATAAAATCTTCAATCTTGAAGCTCAAGGTCAAGCTCAATAAGGTCAATTCAGGTTAAATAAAAATCCCGCCGGAAGGCGGGATTTTTTTTGGTGA
>JANLIS010000002.1 GCA_024653985.1 Candidatus Roizmanbacteria bacterium | reverse complement strand
ATTTTTTTTTGTTAAACTATTACTAACCAAGTATATGTTAGCTATAACTAAACAATCAGATTACGGACTAATATTAGTCTCCTATATTTACAAAAAAGAGGGTTTGGTTAAATTGTCCGATCTGATAAAAGCTACCCAGCTACCTCAAAGATTTTTAGCCAGGATCGCTGCTGAACTGGTTAAGAACGGACTTTTAATAAGTAAAGAGGGTAAAAATGGCGGTTATTTGATCTCTTCCAAAATAAAAACATTTTCCCTTTATGATTATTTATTGATATTTGAAAATGATGTTGTTGTCAGCAGCTGTGTTGATAAAAACTATGATTGCAAATATGAGAGTGTGTGTAATCATAAAGATTTTATCAAAAAAAGACTGAATGTTGTATTAACAAAAGAACTTAAAAAAATTAGATTGCTCCAATTGATCGACTGACATTTTTATGTTGAGATTAAAAAATCTTACCATCGCCGTTGCTAATAAAGTAATAATAAAAAACTTAAATTTGAAGTTGGAAAAAAATAAGGTTTATGTTCTTATGGGTCCAAATGGCTCGGGGAAATCTACCTTAGCTTTATCATTGATGGGGCATCCTCTTTATCAGGTCAGATCGGGTAAGATGATTTTGGAAAAACAAAATATCACTGAAATGGAACCAGACAAAAGAGCGAATGCCGGTATATTCCTTTCTTTTCAATCACCTTTGTCTTTATCAGGAATAAATATTTTTTCTCTGCTTAGAACCGCCGTTTCAGGTAAAAAAGATCCACTTGCCTTGAGGGAAGAGATTGAAAAGACGGCAAAATTACTAAAGATCAAAGACGAACTTTTAGAGCGATCATTTAATGAAGGTGCTTCGGGCGGAGAAAAAAAGAAATTGGAACTTCTACAAGCATCTGTTCTCAATCCAAAACTTATAATGTTTGATGAGATAGATACAGGAGTAGATGTAGATGCCTTAAAAACTATTGCTCAGTTTATGGAAAAAAATAAAAAGGGCAAAACCTATCTGATAATTACCCACTATAACCGGATACTCAAATATGTCAGACCGGATGCGGTACTGATCATGGTCAATGGGAAAATTGTTAAAAAAGGTGATTACCGTTTGGCCGAAGAGGTGGAAAAAAACGGCTACCAAAATTTATAAAATGGCAAAATCTTCAGACATAAATTTTGACTACAAATTCGGATTCTCCATGCCGGAAAAAAACATTTTTAAAGCAAAAAAAGGCTTAAATAAAAAAACCGTTGAAGATATTTCACTTTTGAAAAAAGAACCCACCTGGATGAAAGATTTTCGTATAAAGGCATATGAATCTTTTAAAAAAAGAAAAATGCCTACGTGGGGGGCAAATCTTTCAAAAATAGATTTTGATGATATCTACTATTACATCAAGCCGACTGAAAAACAGGTCAACTCTTGGGCCGATCTCCCAAAAGAGATAAAGGATACGTATGATAGGATCGGTGTTCCGGAAGCAGAAAAAAACTTTTTATCTGGTGTTTCCGCACAATATGAATCAGAAGTTGTCTATGAAAGTATAAATCGGGAACTTAACAAACGAGGAGTTATTTTTTGTGACATGGATACGGCCTTAAAGAAATACCCTAAGATTGTCAAAGAATATTTCGGAACCTTAATCAGTCCACATGACAACAAATTTGCATCTCTTAATTCTGCTGTTTGGTCAGGTGGGTCATTTGTGTATATTCCAAAAGGTGTAAAACTACCTATGCCTTTGCAGGCGTACTTCAGAATCAACGCTGAACGTTTTGGTCAGTTTGAGAGAACCCTGATAATTGCCGAAGAAGGGAGCTTTGTTCATTATATTGAGGGCTGTACCGCCCCGATCTATACGACAGCTTCTTTGCATGCCGCAGTTGTTGAGATCTTTGTAAAAAAAGGAGCGAGGGTACGCTATACAACCGTTCAAAATTGGAGTCATAATATTTATAATTTAGTGACAAAAAGATCTACCGTTGATGAGGACGGTATCATGGAATGGGTAGATTGTAATATCGGCTCGGGGGTAACAATGAAATATCCAAGTGTTTTATTAAAGGGAAGGAGATCTCACGGTGAAGTGCTCTCCATTGCCTATGCCAACAAAGGACAACATCAGGATGCGGGCGCAAAAATGTATCATATGGCGCCTGATACAACATCAAGAATAATCTCAAAATCCATTTCTAAAAATGGGGGCAGAACATCTTACAGAGGGTTGGTCTCAGTATCTCCAGGAGCTAAAAATTCTAAGGTTTACGTATCTTGCGACGCCTTGATCATGGATAAAAAGTCCCGCTCTGACACTTACCCGTATATGAGGATCAGTGAAAAGGACTGTGAAGTACAACATGAAGCAACCGTAGAGAAATTAGGTGAAGAAAAATTATTTTACTTGACATCCCGAGGCATTAAAAAACCTGAAGCAGAAAGTTTGCTCGTTAATGGGTTTATTGAGCCTGTCGTTAAGGAGATCCCATTAGAGTATTCAATTGAGCTCAATAGATTGATCAGAATGGAAATGAGCGGAAGCGTCGGATAACAATATGAAAAACTTTATATATCTAAACAAAATTGATAAAAAAACTTTAGTTTTTAATAAGCCGGGTGATTATGCTGTCTTTCTTCATAATTTATCTGGGGAATATAATTTTAAAATTGAATCAAGCGGCGTAAATTTGGATATCCTTGGTTTATACATGGGAAAAAAATCAGACAATTTTGAATTAAAAACTAACCAGTATCATATTGCTCCAAACTCAACATCCAATCTACTGATAAAAGGCGTTTTTGATGACAGTTCAAAATTTATATATCAGGGTTTGATAAAGATAGAAAAGGATGGCCAAAAATCACATGCTTATCAAAAAAACAAGAACTTGATCTTGTCCGAAAAAGTTTACGTAGACTCCAGACCATTTTTAGAAATACTAGCCGATGATGTTTTTTGTACACATGGATCAACAACAGGGAAGATAAATGAAGAGTCACTTTTTTATTTAAAGAGCCGGGGGCTTCAACAAAAAACAGCCGAAAAATTATATATTGAAGGTTTTATCCAAGAAATTCTTGATAAAATAGAGCCACATGGCCAACCATTTCTAACCTCGGAGGTTAGAAAAAGCTTGGCATAACAATATGTTAAACATACAAGAAGTAAAAAAACGGTTTTCAATTTTTCAAAACCAACCCGATTTGGTCTATCTTGATTCTACGGCTACTTCTTTAAAACCAAAATCGGTCGTTGACAAAATAAGAGAATATTATGAAGAATATTCCGCAAATGTCTTTAGGGGTATCTATCCAATGTCTGAAAAGGCGACAATGGAATTTGAAGAAACAAGAACGATCGTCTCTGGATTTATTAATGCCAACAGCAGTAATGAGATAGTTTTTACACGAAATGCGACCGAATCGTTAAATCTATTGGCCTATTCATTAGGACGGAAAATTTTGGAATCCGGAGATGAGATCGTCACGACCATAATGGAACACCATTCTAATTTTGTTCCATGGCAAGTGTTGACCAGTGAAGTGGGAGCGGTCTTTAAGATCATTGATATCGATGAAGAAGGATATTTAAATTTAGGAATAAATAATATCAAAGATCAAAAGTCAAATATCAAAAATATAAATCAAAAATTAAAAGTATTAGATCAAATAATTACTAAAAAAACTAAAATTCTTGCCCTAACCTATGTTTCTAATGTGTTGGGGACGATAAATCCGATTAAAGAAATTGTTACTCAAGTAAAAAAAATAAACCCTAAAATTATTGTTATTATTGATGCGGCCCAAGCTGCGCCTCATTTAAAGATAGATGTTAAAGATCTGGGGGCTGATTTTATAGTTTTTTCCTCTCATAAAATGCTTGGCCCGACCGGGGTAGGAGTTCTTTGGGGAAAAGAAAAGTTGTTGAAGGAAATGTATCCATTCATGTATGGCGGAGACATGATCAGTGAAGTATATATTGATAAAACCATATATAAAGATCCTCCTCATAAATTTGAAGCAGGGACACCGGCCATAGGAGAAATAATCGCTTTTAAAGAGGCAATAAAATTTTTAAACGAAGTAGGAATGGAAAAGATAAGTGAACATGAAAAAAAATTAACAAGAATAGCCATCGACAGATTGACGAGTACATTTGGTGGAGAAATAAAGATCTATGGTCCAAGAAACGTTGACGACCATAATGGAATCGTTTCATTCAGTTTTGGTAAATATCACTCACATGACATCTCTCAAATCCTAGCCGATAATGGCATTTGTGTTCGGGCAGGTCATCATTGTGCGATGCCACTTCATACCCGCTTAAAGCTGCCGGCAACCGTCAGAGCAAGTTTTTACATTTATAATGATGAAAAAGACGTGGAAAAGTTGGTTGAGGGACTGAAGAAAGTAAAGAAGATACTAAAAGCTTAATTGTTAAAGATTAAATCTTAAATATTAAAAAAATATTAAACATGTTAATTTTTAAAGTTTAAACGTTTAATCTTTAATCTTTATTTAACCTTTAACATTTAAGATTTAATATTTTATATTTTTATGAACATCTATCAAGATATAATCCTCGATCATTATCATCACCCACATAATCAAGGTGGTTCTGTTCTGTCAGGCAGATCTGTTGAAGTAAGTAATCCTTTATGTGGTGACAAGATAAAAATGACAATTAGTTTTGAAAAAAATAAGGTAAAGGAGATAAAGTTTCAAGGTGAGGGTTGTGTTATTTCTACAGCTTCATCTTCATTATTGACAGATTATGTGAAAAATAAATCAAAACAAGAATTGAAAAAGCTTGACTCTAAGTTTATTATTAAGATGTTGGGAATAGATCTAGGAATGAATAGAATTAAATGTGCTGTATTGCCACTTGAGGCACTGCATAAATTATTAGTTTAATTTTAAGATATGGATCCTAAACTAAGAGATGAAAAAAGTCCTTCCGGTCCAATTACGTTAAAGTCCGGATACAAGATCTGGGTTGATAGGAATCTTTGCATTGGTGCTGCTACTTGTATCGCAGTTTCTCCAAAAGCCTATGTTTTGGATAAAGAGGCAAAGGCTGTGATCCTTGATACGATCGACGAAGATACTATTGAAAATATAATTGAATCGGCAAAGGCATGTCCGGTAGCCGCAATTATTATTGAAGATGCGCAAGGGAATAGAGTATTCCCGAAGTAAAAGGTTAAAGATTAAATATTAATTTTTAAAGAAATATTAAACGTCTTAATTTTTAAATTTCAAACGTTTGAACTTTAATATTTATTTAACCTTTAACATTTAAGATTTAATATTTTCTTTATGGTTGACTTTACATGGTTGATCGGAGGAGAAGCAGGCTTCGGGATAATGACGACCGGAGTTGTTTTTTCAAAGATCGCTACCCGCTCAGGGTTCCACATTTTTGATTATGTTGAATACCCATCACTTATTCGTGGAGGTCATAATGCTTATGAGGTGCACGTCTCAGATTCGCCGGTTTCCCATTTAAGTCCAACAATAGATATTCTTGTTTGTCTTAATAAAGAGACCTATGAAAAACATAAATCCAGATTAACTCCATCAAGTTTAGTGGTATTTGATCAAGATGAGTTTGAAATAAAGGAAGAAATTAAGAAAATAATTGTTCCTTTTAAAAAAATTCTTTCAGAATTAAAGGGCCAGCCAATCATGAAAAATACAATTGCCCTCGGCGCCTCAATTGGTATTTTAGGTGGAGATGTCAATGAGCTAATAAGAATAATTTCTGAACAGTTTGCTAAGAAAGGTGAAGAAGTTATTAATTTTAATAAACAGTTTATTCAAACAGGTTTTGATGAAGTTAAAAAAAATTATTCAAATAATATTTTAAATTATTTAGTCAAAAAATCAGGCGAAACAAAACTTGTTCTAACAGGAAATGATGCTTTTGCTTTAGGGAGCGTAATAGCCGATTGCCGAGTTTACAGTGCTTATCCAATGACTCCTTCTTCTACGGTTTTGACAGATCTGGCCGCTTGGCAGGAAAAGATAGGTATGGTAGTCCGTCACGCTGAAGATGAAATATCTGTTATTAATACTGCTATTGGCTCGTCATTTGCCGGAGTCCGTTCTGCAGTCGGTAGTTCCGGTGGTGGTTTTGCTCTTATGGTTGAGTCTCTATCATTTGCCGGGATCACCGAAATTCCAATAGTGGTTTTTATTGCGCAACGACCTGGTCCCGCTACAGGAATGCCAACTTGGACAGAGCAGGGTGATCTGTTATTTTCGGTCTTTTCAGGACATGGAGAATTTCCTAAGATCGTTCTGGCCCCAGGAGATAATGAAGAAATGATAGAACTGACAGCCAAAGCCTATAACTTAGCCGACAAATATCAAATGCCTGTCATAGTCATATCGGACATGTATCTTTCTGAATCTCATAAAAGTGTAGAAAAAAGCTTTGTTGACTCTTTCGTATCTAAATATCAGATCAACCGGGGAAAATTAATCGGTCAAGATCAAGTATCAAATATCAAGGATGGTAAATATCTTAGGTATAAATTATCAGAAGACGGAATCTCAGAGAGGTTGATACCAGGTACTCCAGGGCATTTTTATCAGGCAAATTCTTATGAACATGTTGAAGATGGTCATACGACCGAAGAAGCTCAGCCGAGGATAGACCAAGTTGATAAAAGAGAAAAAAAATGGACCACATATTTAAGGAATGATTTTGCCATGCCTACGGTATATGGCGACCTGGAAGGATCAGAAATAGTTTTTGTTTCATGGGGGTCAACCAAGGGAATTGTCATGCAGGCCCAGAAGTTATTATTGGACAAAAAAGTAAATTCCGCTTTCGTACATTTCAATCACATATATCCGTTGGATATAGACAAAACAAAAGAACTTTTTAACAAGCAATATAAAAAATATATATTAGTTGAAAATAATTCTTGGGGCCAGTTTGGGAAGCTATTGAAGATGGAGACGGGATTTGAGTTTAAAGAAAAGCTTTTGAGATATGATGGAAGACCTATCACAGTGGAAGAAATTATTAAAAAATTACCTAATTGACCTAATTTCTAATTAACCTAAAAAATATCCAATAAACCCAATTGGGATTTAGACATTGGAAATTATTTAGATCAATTAGATTAATTAAAAATTAGAAATTTTAAGTATGGCAACAATTCAAGATTTTTCCGGATACAATCCTACCTGGTGTCCAGGGTGTGGAGATTGGGGGATCGGGATAGCAATAAAACAAGCATTGATACAGTTGGGCCAAAGCCCTTCGTCGGTAGCGGCTGTTTTTGGAATAGGTTGTTCCGGAAACATGAACGATTTTTTAAATGCCTATGCGATCCATTCTCTTCATGGCCGGGCAATACCAAACGCGATAGGAATAAAGATAGCCAATCATAAAATGCCCGTGATCGCCATCGTCGGAGACGGCGATTGTTATGGTGAGGGAGGCAATCACTTATTGCATGCTTGCCGTGGTAACCATGACATAACTGTTATAGTTCACGACAATGGTGTTTATGGCTTAACAACAGGACAATCAGCTCCAACAGCACAAAAGGGTTTTAAATCAAAATCCACCCCGGCAGGGATACTTGAGACACCAATAAATCCATTGGCTCTGACAATAACTTCAGGCGCAACCTTTGTTGCTCAAAGTTTTGCAGGAGATGCTATCCACACGATCTCTATGATAAAGGCGGGTATAGAACATAAAGGCTTTTCGGTTGTCAATATTTTGCAACCGTGTGTTACCTTCAATAAGGTCAACACTTACCAATATTATCTTCAACGGGTATATAAACTTGACGAAAGCTATAAAAAAGAGGACTTCAAAACAGCCGTTGAAAAAAGCCTGGAGATCAATGAAGAAAAATTCCCACTTGGTATAATTTACCAAAATAAAAAACCGACATATACTGATCAGTTAGGACAACTTAAAGATGAGACATTGATAGGTAAAAAAAGATTTACTGACTTTGAAAAAATAACAAAATTATTTATTTAATTTGGTTTAAGTTAGTTGAACGATAATATACCTTTAGAAGGTAACAATAGCATATATTACTATAGGTTTGTCATCTAAAAAAGGGTATTGACAGTTAGCAATTACTTTGTTATACTGCTAAAACATATGGCATTTTTAATTGGAGCGTCAGGACAATCCATTTATCCAGTAGCACCAGTCCGTGATGGGATAGTGTTCCCTGGTACGGAAAATGTTTTGGTTTTTGGGAGAGCTAAAAGCGTGGCTGCTATCAATGAAGCACTTAGAAAAGATAAAAAAGTTGTTCTTTTAATGCAAAAAAATCCCGCACAAGATGATCCAAAAAGCGATGAACTCTATCACGTCGGTGTTTTAGCGACCATTGATAAAACCGTTCCTGGAGACAAAGGTGAGGTTAATGCTCTGCTTAAAGGAATGGAGATAATTAAAGTATCTTCTTTTACCAAACAAACTCCATTGTTTGAGGCGAGGGTTGAGGTGATCAAGGAAAAGATCATAGAAGATGATGAGATTAAGGCGATGATAAGATACATATCAACCCAAATAAAAAAAGCCATTAATCTTGGAAAGACGGTTGACTTCGTATTTTTGATGAATATCCTGAACACAGATAATCCTGTAAATTTCGCTCATCAGATAGCAGTTGTTCTTGATCTGAAACCACAAGAGAGGCAGATGTTGCTTGAGCAAACAGATCTTAAAATTAAATTGAAAAAAGAGGTTGACTTTGTAAACCGAGAGATAAAGGTATTGGAAATTGAGTTCAGTCTAACTTCAAAAACCCAAAAGAAATTTGATAAGGGGATGAAAGAATCCATACTTCGGGAAAAAATGAAAACGATTGAAGAGGAACTTGGAGAGAAAGGGGAAGACAAGGACACAGCTGAATATAGAGAAAAAATTAAAAAAGCGAAAATGCCCAAAGAAGTTGAAGAAAAGGCAGAAAAGGAATTAAAACGCTTGAAACAGATGTCTCAGTTCAATCCTGAAGCTTCATATGTCAGGACCTATCTTGACTGGTTAGTTGATCTGCCGTGGTCTGTCATGTCAACAAACAACATTGAACTGAAACAGGCAGAGAAAATTTTAAATGAAGATCACTATGGTTTGAAAAAAATTAAAGAAAGAATCCTCGAATATTTGGCTGTAATTGAAATGAGGAAAAAGAAAGAACTGACCCAAAAGACAAAGGGCAGACAGCCGACCATTCTTTGTTTTGTCGGACCACCGGGAGTTGGAAAAACATCTCTCGGAAAATCGATTGCCAGAGCCCTTGGACGAAAGTTTGCCAAGATGTCACTTGGAGGAATTAGGGATGAAGCAGAAATACGCGGACATCGACGAACCTATGTGGGAGCCCTTCCAGGAAGAATGATCCAGGGGATCAAACAAGCAGGAACAAAGAACCCTGTTTTTATGTTGGATGAGATCGATAAGATCGGAAAAGACTATCGAGGTGATCCATCATCAGCACTACTTGAAGCTCTTGATCCAGAACAAAATCAGGCCTTTTCTGATCATTATTTGGAAGTTTCCTTTGATCTGTCTGATGTTTTCTTTATCACAACAGCCAATATATTGGATACCATTCCAGATGCATTGCAAGATAGATTGGAAGTAATTCATTTCCCTGGTTATACGGAAGATGAAAAGTTTAATATTGCTAAAACCCATTTGATACAAAAACAGTTGGACGCAAGCAGCTTAGATAATAAAGAAGGTTCCATTACAGACAGTGCGGTTAAGACGATCATCCGAAGATACACTCGTGAAGCCGGTGTTCGGGACCTTGAACGCCAGATATCAACTATCTTTAGAAAACTAACAAGAGAAATTGTTGAAAAAAAATTTAAAAACAAGATAGTTGGTTTAACCGATATCCCAAAATATCTTGGACCTTTCAAATATTCATCATCAATGATCGAGGCAAAGGATACAGTTGGGATCACGACCGGTCTTGCCTGGACGCAAGCGGGCGGTGACATTTTGTTTATTGAGGTGGCTATAATGCCAGGTAAAGGCGGATTGACCTTGACAGGACATTTAGGAGACGTCATGAAAGAATCTTGTCAGGCCGCTTTATCATATATTCGACCACGTTGGAAACAGTTTGGGTTGAAAGAAGATTTTTATCACAAGATAGATGTTCATGTCCATGTTCCTGAAGGTGCAGTTCCAAAAGATGGTCCATCGGCAGGACTTGCAATTGCAACAGCAATGATCTCAGCCTTAACCAAGACACCAACTATAAGAACAGTTGCCATGACCGGAGAAATAACCTTAAGAGGAAGAGCTTTGGAGATCGGCGGTATCAAAGAAAAAATAATCGCAGCCCACAGAGCTGGAATAAAAACCGTCATTATCCCCAAAGACAATAAAAAAGATCTTGAAGA
>JANLIS010000111.1 GCA_024653985.1 Candidatus Roizmanbacteria bacterium | reverse complement strand
AAATCCCCTTGACAAAGAAAAACAAATCATCTATCGTTTTGTTTATGCCACAAAAAAAACCAATCGTTTGGTTTGAGGAAGTAGGAAAGGATGACGTTGGATTGGTAGGTGGAAAAGGTGCTAACTTAGGCGAAATGGTTAATGCTTCATTGCCTATTCCTTACGGTTTTATCATTACTGCCCAAGCATATTTTGACTTCGTTGAAAAAGCCGGAATACAAAATAAGATAATGTCCCTTCTTTCAAAACTTAATTATGAAAATTCTCATGAACTAGAACAATCTTCAAAACAAATTGGAGAAATTATAATCGCCTCAGAACTTCCTAAAGATCTTGTCAAACAGATTATAGAGCATTATGACAATTTAGAGATCAAAGAAAATAAATATTTCAAAAATGACAGTTCACTATTAAAGACGGGTATAACGAAAGTTAAATCCTTATATAGCGCTCCGCTTGTGGCAGTCAGATCGTCAGCAACCGCTGAAGATCTTCCGACTGCCTCATTTGCCGGTCAACAAGATACTTATCTGAACGTCCGAGGAGAAGCCCATTTACTGAAAAAAGTGAAGGAATGTTATGCATCGCTTTTCACCCAAAGAGCTATTTACTATCGTAACGAGCAAAAATTTGATCACAGTAAGGTTGGTTTGGCAGTTGTAGTTCAACGAATGGTAGAATCGGAAAAGTCCGGAGTGGCGTTTTCGATCGATCCGGTAACCAATGATAAAAATAGAATTGTTATCGAGGCAATTTTCGGATTAGGTGAATATATAGTCCAAGGAAGAGTTACACCTGATCATTATGAAGTTGATAAAAGATCTCTTGTCATTACAAAAAAAGAGATTGGCAAGCAGGATGTAAAATTTGTTAAGGCAAATGTTTCAAATAAGGAAGTAAAATTAGGTAAAGCCGGCTCTGTTATCAAGCTCTCAAATCAAGAGATCCTTAAGGTCGCTATGCTTGTCCGTGATATTGAAAATCACTATTACTTTCCGCAGGACATTGAATGGTCTATCAGAGGCGATCGAGTTTATATAATTCAAGCAAGACCTATTACGACGACAAAGAATAATGTTACTACAAATTTAGGTGGAGATCTTCCGCTTTTGTTGTCCGGTTCTCCTGCTTCACCTGGAATTGGCGTGGGCATGGTAAAGATCATTATGTCTCCAAGCGAGATCGGAAAAGTAAAAACAGGTGATATATTGGTCGCCCCTCAAACAAATCCTGATTACGTACCGGCCATGAAAAAAGCCGCGGCTATTGTTACGGAAAAAGGCGGCCGCACATCACATGCAGCAATAGTTTCCCGTGAACTTGGAATTCCTGCTGTCGTTGGAGCCGATGGTGCAACTAAAATTTTAAAGGAAGGTATGGTCATTTCGGTAAATGGATTGACTGGAGACATATTCAAAGGCAAGGTAGTCCAAAAAGCAATGGCAAAGATAGAAACTAAAAAATTACATACAGCCACAAATATTTATACAAATTTAGCTCAACCGGATCAAGCGGCAAAGGTTGCTAAAATGCATGTCGATGGAATCGGACTTTTAAGAGCTGAATTTGTGATCGCCGAAATTGGCGTTCATCCAAAACAATTTATCAAGGAAGGAAAACAAGAAGTCTTCATAAACAGACTTGCTAGAGAGATAATGAGATTTGTCGCTCCTTTTTCTCCACGACCGGTTATCTATCGCGCCACCGACTTTAAAACAAACGAGTATCGTAATTTGACCGGAGGAAAGGAATTTGAACCTCATGAAGAAAATCCAATGCTTGGATTTAGAGGAGCATATAGATATATTGCTAATCCTGAAGTTTTTGAGATGGAACTTAAAGCGATCAAAAAAATTTGGGAAAAAGGTTACAGAAATCTTAATTTGATGATCCCTTTTGTTCGAGTACCGTGGGAATTGATAAAAATTAAACAGATGGTTGAAAAAAGCGGACTGTTGAATTATCCGGAATTTAAACTTTGGATCATGGTAGAAGTTCCTTCTTGTGCACTGAATTTAGAAGAGTTTATTAAAGTTGGAATTGATGGTGTTTCGATCGGAACCAACGATTTAACAATGATGCTTCTTGGCGTTGACCGAGACAGCGAAGAAGTTTCCAGAGTTTATGACGAAAGAACTCCAGTAGTTTTGAATGTTCTTGAGTATATTGTTAAGACGTGTAAAAAATATGGCATTACATGTTCTATGTGCGGACAAGCACCTTCTGATTATCCAGAAATCGCAGAAAAGATGGTTAGAGCAGGTATAACGAGCCTTTCCGTCACACCTGATGTGATAGATCGCACCCGCCAAATAGTGTTTGATGTAGAACGTAAACTCTTCAAAGAAAAAAGCAAGAAATAACACTTCAATATTATTCGATTTTGTATTAGAATGAAAATATGGCTGTTATAAAAAAAATCGTCGCAAACGAGATTATTAATTCCTTGGGATACCCCACTCTTCAAGGGAAGCTTTTTTTAGATGACAATCGTTTTATTATTTCTAATATTTCCTCACTTGATCCCACTGCAAATCTGCCCGTTAAAGAGCTAAGGGATAATGAAAAAGACCGATATAACGGTTTAGGATCTAAAAAAGCTGCCTCATATATCAACGATTTACTTGGACCGAAGCTCGTTGGAGTTTCTCCATTGAAACAAACTGACATAGACAATTGGCTTCTTAAGGCTGATGGTACGAAAGACAAAAGTAATCTCGGTGTGAACACGATTACACTTATTTCAAAATTAGTTGCTAATGCAGGGGCCATGATATCTAATAAACCACCTTATGTATATTTAAATGAAAATTTTGTAAAATCATCCCATCTTACTCTTGAATTAAAAAAACTTCCCACACCTCTATTTACATTATTAACGGGTGGTAAGGGTGGACAGACAGATCTGGACTTTGAGGAATTTTTGATCTTTCCATCGTCAGCTTTTCCATATCATCAGTCATATCAGATAAGCGTAGATCTTTATCATAATCTAAGAAAATTATTTAAGATGAAATTCTTTACCAACCTTGATGCCCTTGATGCAATAAAACAATCTGTAGAATCGATGAATTTTCACTACGGTCAGGATATTTTTTCCAGTATTAATTTCCAGGCTGCATCATATTTTAATCAGCGTTACACAATTAAAGATAAAGAACAACCTTTATCAAGCGAGGATTATATTAAATATATTAAGGAAATTATAAAGAAATATTTATTATTGGTTATTATTGACCCGTTGGAAGAAAACGACCAGAAAGCAAACAAGAGTTTTTCCGAAGATATCAAAACCGATTTTTATCTAGCAAGTTCAAAATCAAATTTATTCAATCAGGTTACGACAGCCGTTTTAAAACTAAACGAAATTGGAACCATAACAGAATTTTTTGATCAGGTGACCAAGTTAAAAAAGGACAAATTGAATTATATAATTTCATCAGGGCATGCAGAGACAAATGATGATTTTGTCGCTGATCTAAGCGTTGCTTTACAATCAGATTTTATTAAATTCGGGCCACCTGTTCACTCAGAAAACGTTACCAAGTATAATAGATTGTTGGATATTGAGAAAGAGCTTAAGCTATCTTGACAAAATGTTAAATATTAAAGGTTAAAGGTTAAAAAAACATTAAACGTTTAAATTTTAAACAAAAAAAGTTTAATAGTTTAATATTTAAGATTTATTTAACAATTAATATTTAATCTTTAACAATTTCTTATAGCTATGATTGGAAAATTAAAAGGCAAACTGGTTGAAGTTGACGGTAACACCGGATTGATCGAAACTTCGGGCGGTGTTTTTTATCAGGTCTTTCTTCCCCCATCTCTCCTCCCATCATCTATCATCAATCATCCATCATCTATTGAAATCTACACCTACCTCCAAGTCCGCGACGATGCCCTGGTTCTTTTTGGTTTTGGTACAAAACAACAACACGATTTTTTCTTATTATTATTGACAGTTTCAGGTGTTGGGCCAAAAACCGCTTTTACAGTAATATCTGCATTAAAAACAGAGGAGATAATTCAAGCGGTAACCTCAAACGAAGTTGATGTCTTGACGAAAGTTCCTGGTCTTGGACGAAAAACAGCCATGAAGATAATTCTTGAGCTTTCCACTAAATTTAAATCAGGGTTTGATATGAAGAATATGGTTTTGTCAGATGATGATCAAACTGTCATCAGCGCATTGGTCTCACTTGGTTACAAATCATATGATGCAAAAAAAATAGTATCAAAATTACCAAAAAATCTTACGGTTGAGGAAAAAATTAAGGAGGCTCTCAAAAAAAATTTTGATAAATAAGATAGAATAATTCTTCGTTTCATGATATACTATAAGACGTATGAAAATTGAAGCACGCCCATCTTTGAATTTTGCTGAAGGAACGCATTTAACTGTAAAAGATGTTGGAGATTTGGATTTTATACCGGGAGGTAGGATGAAAGCGGTAGAGTTACTTTGGATTTCAACTCGCGTAAGAAGAAGTGGCTTGTCAAAACTTCTAATTCAATCATTTGTTGAGCAAATTGGTAGGGGTCAAAAGGTTATTGCAGATGGAATTATTCATCCTGATAGTTGGTTAGCTTTAGAAAGACTTGGTTTCCTAAAAAAAGCGTACGATTCCAATAAACTATTAACTTTATCTGATCATGATATCTTGAATGCGATTCCCATTACTCATGTTTTACAATCTGGTGGATTAAATGTAGAAAAACTTAGGCTATGTTATTTTAGAAAAGATTTTAGATATGAAGAAATACGTAGATCAATATTTGAAAGTCCAGATAGTGGCCCCTCATTTTTTAAAACAAGAATAATTGCTAGAAGTTAGTAATCTTTAGTCAGTAGTCTTTTGTTATAATGTCTTTATCATGGCTACAACACTAAAGAATGAAGAAAATCTTCGGCCAAAATTATTAAAAGACTACATTGG
>JANLIS010000104.1 GCA_024653985.1 Candidatus Roizmanbacteria bacterium | reverse complement strand
GTCTGATTTTTTATTCCCTCTATCACTCTCTTTACCTCTTCATCAGGCGCTAAATAGTAATGTTTGATCGGCTTTAGATTTTCATCAAGTTCATAAACCAAAGGAATGCAATATGGAATATTCAAACTGACGATATCTTCATTGGAAATATTATCCAAATATTTTATGATCGCCCTTAAAGAATTATGATGACCTGACAAAATTACTTTTTTACCATTTTTTATTTCCGGCTCAATCATTTTTTGGAAATAGGGGACTGATCGGGCATAGGTGTCTTTGAGACATTCGCTGGCAGGAAGTAAAGATGGGTCAATATCTTTATAAACAGGGTCGTTGGCCGGGTGACGAGGGTCGGCTTTTTCAAGTTGAGGTGGTGGAATATCATAACTGCGTCGCCAGATCGTAACCTGTTTTTCCCCATATTTGGCGACGGTTTCTGGCTTGTTTAATCCTTGTAGAGCCCCATAATGACGTTCATTCAACTGCCAAGCTTTGATGACCGGAATATTTGATAAGCCCATAACTTCCAAAACAATCTCCATGGTTTTGATACCACGTTTTAAGTATGAGGTAAAACCAAGGTCAAAAGAATATCCAAGCTCTTTTAATTTTAAGCCGTATTTCCTTGTCTCCTCAATCCCACTTGGAGCGATATCAATATCCGTCCAACCGGTAAAACGGTCGGACCAAACTGATAGGCCATGGCGGATGATGACGAATTTAAACATATTAAATTTCTAATTACTAATTACCTAATTTCTAAAAAATTACCAATGTTCAATTGTGTGATTGGGATTTTTTTAGATCAATTAGAATAATTAGGTTAATTAGGTCAATTGTTTTAAATACTTAACATTCTTTTCCAGATCTTTTGCTTTAGTCAAAAAACTTCCTGGACAGACGACATCGGGTTTAAATTTTTGCTCGTTTATAAACGGAAGTGTCTTGTCATTGACAGCCCCGTCAAGGAAGATTTCATTCCTATAACCAAGTACCCTTATCTGTTCAATTTTCTTTAACGTATCAGGCAAGAAAGGGTTTCCTTGAACTCCAGGAGTAACAGACATTATTTGAATGGTTGGAATATTAGTTAGGTTATAATGACGAACTAAATCATCAACTTGATCCTGAGGGTTAAGAGTTAATCCTATAGGAAGGGAGGATAATTCTTCAATTTTCATTTTAAAATTTTCAATGGCTGATAAATGAATAAAAATATTTTTAATGTTAATAAATTTTTTCAGGTCATTAAGTTTATTGATGTCTGATTTGAAATCTGAAACCATTAGGTGAAAATCGAAAAAACATTGCTTCATTGTTTCATTGTTCAATTGTTGAATGGATTTTTTAATTTCATCAATTTGGACTGTTTTGTTAGCGACGAAAATTCCATCGGCGATATCGATTTGAAAATATTTATAAAAAGGGGAAAGCCGGTTAATGGTTGAAACAAGCGAATCTACTGTTGGTTCAAGTATTGACGGACAGATTTGCATATCAATAATTGTAACACTAAAATATAAGTAGAATGTTGTTTTTTGTCATCCCCTCGTAGGAGGGGATCCAGTCGATAATTACATTTTTGCAATGTATATCTAGTCTGGATTCCCGTCTTCACGGGAATGACATGTTTTTATGAATAATCAATCAATTAAACTATTATCTGACTTCATTGCCATAGAATCTGTCTCTACTGATAAATCAAGATATAGGGAGATATTGAAAGCAGTTGATTTTTTAAAAAAAATGATAAGCAAGCTTGGTTTTGAAGTTGATATTTATCAAATAAAAGATAGTTCTCCATTGATAGTTGCAAAAAGGATCATTTCTCCAAACTTAAAAACGATCGGGATATATGCTCATTATGATGTTCAACCGGAAGACCCTGTAGACAAGTGGGATAGCCCGCCATTCAAGCTTGATATAAGAGGTGGAAAGATCTATGGGCGGGGAGTTGCGGATGATAAGGGACATATAATCCAGATCTTAACTGCCATAGACCGATCAATTAAAAATAAAAAATTATCGAACAATATTGTTTTAGTTTTTGAAGGAGAGGAAGAGAATAAGGGCGCAAATTTTGAACTTTTTGTCGGTCAGGCAAAGAAAGATTTGGAGACAGTTGATGTGTTTTATATTTTTGATATGGGTATGAAGGCCAAAAATATTCCACAGATATTTTATGGATTAAGGGGAATCATTACCGGAGAGTTGAAGATAAAGATTGGGAAGACAGACCTTCATTCGGGGATATATGGAAATAGGGTTATGAATCCGGCTCAAATTATTGCAGAGCTTTTAGCCAAGATAAAAAATGGAGAAACAAACGAAATAAAGATTCCGGAATTTTATAGCACCGTTAAAAAAATCAGTCAAAAAGAAAGAGATCTGCTCAGCGAATTTATATCGGATGACGAAACAGAAAAGAAAAACGCCGGTATCAAAAAATTTATCGGTGATTTTCTGAGCTCTAAAGTATTGCCGTCTTTTGAGGTTAATGGAATCGTGTCCGGTTATACTGGTCAGGGAGCCAAAACAATTATCCCAAGCGAGGCAACATTAAAATTCTCAATCAGGTTGGTTCCTAATCAAATATCACAAGAAATAAAAAAGATCACGGAAGACTTTATACGAAGAAATTTACCAAAAGGAGTAGATTATGTTCTTGAGATCAGCGATGGTGGTGACCCTTTTTATACTGATTTTGAAAATCATTTTGCAAAAAAAACAGCTGAGATTTTAAGCGATGTATTTAAAAATAAAACTTATTTTAACCGGTCTGGTGGGTCAATTGCAGCCGCAGAAGTTTTGCAACGACTATTTAAGAAACCGATTATTTTAACAGGTTTTACATTGCCTGATGAAAATATTCATGCCCCGAACGAAAATATTGACGAAGAAATGTTCTATAAAGGGATCGTGTCTTTAGAAAAAATAATATCTCAGTAAAAACAGGCTTGATAAATCAAGCCACTACAATATTAAATCTTAATCTGGTATTTTTTTTCAATATTTTTTTCAACTATTCCATTGATTTCAAGTACTGATATTGTGTTTAAGATCTCTGGAATCATTTTGGCAGTCTCATTGGCAATTTCATCGATAGTCCTTGGGCATTTAATTAAAATATCAAAGATCAATTTTCCAGAATCACTTAAATTTTTCCTAATATCTTTACTTTTTTTCGGAGTAATATTTATTCCAAATTCGTCCAAAATATCTTGGGTCGAAGTGACCATTTTTGCACCTTGTTTGATTAATAAGTTTGGAGCTGGGGCCATTTCGGAATTAATAGGCGAAGGGACTGCAAAAACATCTTTTCCCTGTATTCCGGCAAATTTAGCCGTAATCAATGCCCCCGAAAATTTACCTCCTTCGGAGATTAAAACACCACGAGATAGGCCAGAAATAATCCTATTCCTGGAAATGAATAGGCCTTTCAAAACATATTGATTCGGTGGAAATTCGCTGATAACAGATCCACCGGTTTTAATAATGTTTTTGTACAGTTGCCAGTTTGATGGTGGATAAATAACGTTCACTCCACATCCCAGAACGGCAACCGTCTTTCCTCCGCTATCTAGTGTTGCTTGATGAGCGATGGTGTCGACACCCATCGCCATACCTGAAACGATAACAAAGCCCACTTCGGTCAATTCACGGGCAAATTTATAGGTAATTTGTCTACCATATGAAGTTGGTTTACGGGTTCCTACAATACTAAAAAAAAAGTCGCTTGAAACAGAGCCTAATAAAGCAGAATTCCCTTTTACATATAAACAAATCGGCGAATCGGAAATATTTTTTAAACTTTCAGGATAATCTATACTATCAACCGTTAAAACTGTCACTGCATTTTTCTTTAACATTTCCATTTCTTTATTAAAGTTGAATTTTCGCCTAAATTCGATAAATTTTTTTGAAAGCGCAAAACCTAATACTTTTTCAAGATTACTATTGTTGGCTAAATAAGCTTGTTTAGCCGATTTAAAATACTTTTTCAGTTTTGAAAATTTCATTGGACCAATACCGAGGCAGTATGAAAAACCTAAATAATAAGGCAGATCACTACTTATTCTTTTCATTATTAAAATCTATTTTTAAACTCAATTCTTTTTTTAAAAAGATTTTCCCAAAAACCGCCTTTTTTTATAAATTTTTCTTGTTGTGATATTAATAATTTGTCAAGAAGATACCCTTCTTTAAAACAGAGAGTGACCATAAGGTTCGCGAAAGATTTTGCATTATTTAAATAAGATGAATAAGACGAATTAGTCTCATTAGACTTATTGGACTCATTTGGGAAAATTCGCATTTTCCGAATTTTCCAAACTCGATTATCATCTTTTGACCAAATGGGCAAATTATTTTGTCTTAGATAGTCTTTATAATCCTCTAACAATTCTCCAAAACTGGCGCGGGCGATTCCAGTTAACTTAATATTACTTTCAACACTTGGTTCTAACGACCCTTCAACTATATTCTGTTTACCACTTCGAGCTGCTTGTATCATCTGATCCGTTGTACGAGACTTTTTATCTATATGTCGATTACAAAAAATTACCGTCAAATCATAAATATCAGTTGCAAGCCAATATACAATAAGGGATTTATATCCGCCCAAATTGGTCATATTTGTCTAATTAGTCAAATAAGACTTATTAGACTAATTTGTTGAATATATGTCAATCGCTTATAACCTACAAAATCGATAGATTAGATCTTCACAAATATATAATTGGATTAATACTACTTTAGCTTAAACAGAATTTACCAGTAGGTCGGCTTCAACATTCTGCTCACGGGGGACATAATGGTAGGAGATTGGTAGATTTATTTCCTGTTCAAGTCCACGAATAATTAATATATATTCTTTTATTCTTCCATTTTTTACTTTGAACAACCCCTTAACCTGATTAACCATTAATCGAGAGTCGCTATAAAATTCGATTTTTTTTAAATTTAAAATTTTAGATTTATTTGTGATTTGTGATTTAGGATTTATAATTTCAAGCGCATGTATTAGCGCTTTATATTCCGCATCATTATTTGTTGCGACTCCAATTGATTTTTTAAAATCAAAGACCTTTTTACTATTAATATATCCAACCCCTCCAATTGAGGCCAGGCCGGGATTACCTTTGCTCCCTCCATCAGTAAAAACTTTGAGGATCATA
>JANLIS010000057.1 GCA_024653985.1 Candidatus Roizmanbacteria bacterium | reverse complement strand
CCAATAGATTATTCTGATGATTACAGAATATTAGTTAAAGAATTACAGGAAAAAACCTGTTTATTATGAAAAAAATGTTTTCCATAAATCCGGCAACAGAAGAAGTTTTAGCAGAGTTTCCAGTTCTGACGAAAAATCAATTAGAGGAAAAAATAGATCTCAGTGCTTCAACTTTTGAACAATGGAAAAAGGTTTCTTTTTCAAAAAAGAAATATTTAATGAAAAGAGCCTCTGTAATTTTATTAAAAGAGAAAGAAAAGCTCGCAAGAACGATTACCTTAGAAATGGGAAAGACGATAAGGGAAAGTCTGATGGAGGTTGAAAAATGTGCCGTGGTCTGTAATTATTTTGCCGAACAAGCAGAAAATATCGTTAAAAAAGAAATAATTAAAACTGAAGCAAAAGAATCATACATCAGGTTTGATCCTATTGGGATCATATTTGCGATCATGCCGTGGAACTTTCCCTTTTGGCAGGTTTTTAGAGCAGCGGCTCCAGCTCTAATGGTTGGAAATACAATGCTTTTGAAACATGCATCAAATGTTCCTCAGTCCTCTCAGTTGATAGAAAAAATATTTTTAGAAGCAGGTTTTCCAAAAGGATCCTTTCAAAATTTATTAATAGATACTTCAATGAGCAAAGAGGTAATCAATCATAAATATGTGAGGGCAGTTACTTTGACCGGTAGTGAGCAGGCAGGTTCGATAGTAGCTGCGACGGCCGGGGCGGCCATTAAAAAAACTATTTTAGAGTTGGGTGGAAGTGATCCGTTTATTATTCTTGATGATGCTGATATTAAAAAAGCAGCTCAAATGGCAACCTCATCAAGATTGATCGTGACTGGGCAGTCGTGTATTGCTGCCAAAAGGTTTATTGTCAACAAAAAAGTGGCAGATGAATTTTTAAAAGAATTTAAGAGACTTTTTGAAGAAAAAAAGGTCGGCGATCCATTATCTCTACAAACTGATGTTGGCTCTTTATCAAGTAAACAAATTTTAAAAACGATCGAAAAACAGGTTGATGATTCTGTAAAGGTTGGAGCAAAGATAGTGACAGGTGGAAAAAAGATGGCCGGAAAAGGATATTTTTACCTCCCAACCATACTCATAAACGTTACAAATAACATGCCGGTTTATCATGAGGAAACATTCGGACCGGTAGCGGTTGTCTTTGTTGTCAAAGATGATTCAGAGGCCATCAAGATTGCCAACGATACAAAGTATGGATTAGGAGCTTCAGTTTGGACAAAAAGTAAAAAAAGATCGGAACGGTTTATTGAGGAGTTGGAATCTGGTTCAGTTTTTATAAACTCAATTGTCAAATCTGACCCGCGACTTCCTTTTGGCGGTATAAAAATGTCCGGTTATGGTCGAGAGCTATCTTCATACGGACTTAAAGAGTTTGTTAATATAAAAACTGTCGTAATGGAAAATTAAATGTAATCGTCATTTAAGATTTGTATTTATTTGTGATTTTTTCTTCTTCAGGAACAATAGATATATTATTAAAAAATACATTCCCATAATTGCCAATTTTGAAAAACTAAACTCACGGCTTATTCCAAAAAAACTTTTCAACATATGACCAATTACTGTACTTTTGTGAGGCAAGAAATCAAGGGGAATAGATAATATTTTTGATAAATTAATATCAAAACTGTGCTCCAATAATTCAGTTATACCATTTTGAACTAAAGCGGCTCCGAGCACTATTATCATATATTCAGTAAATCTGAATATTTTGCTGATTGAAAATTTAATATAAGCAAAAAATGTCATTACTCCAAGGATGGAGGCAGCGACAAAACCCATCATCAAACCGATAAAATTTTGAATAAAAACAGAGAAGAGAGAAGTGCTGGCTGTAAATAGGGCAATTTCAAATCCTTCTCTAATAACCAAAAAAACGATCATTGAAAATAAAGAAAAATCAAAGACTTTTTCGTTTAGTTTTTGTTTAAGTTTAATCAAAGTTCCTGTGCGACTTTTATTAATAACTTCATGAAGTGAAAAAATTACATAAGCAATAAATATTCCGGAAAATATCATCAAATAACCCTCAAGTAGCTCAGTATTTTTTTCGGTCAAAATACCTCGAACCTGATTACCAAAAAAATAAGTACCCGTTGCCATAAAGAGGGAAGATAATAAACCAATTATTGAAGCCAAGCCAATTTCAAACTCTTTTTTTAAATTTAGTTTTCTTGAAATACCAAGAAAAACACCGATTATCAAAAAAGCCTCTAAAAATTCTCTAAAAGAAATTACTGCGGTTGTAATCATAATCTAACTAGTACTATATGAGTAATAGTTATCAGTATAAAACACATTAATATTTTTGCAAGTGCAACTTGTCATCCCCTTGAAGAAGGGGATCCAGTCTATCAATTACATTCCTAATTAACTCTTCTTTTTCTATTTTAGTTAATTTCTTTATTTCAAATTCCCGCTTCAATACCTTACTTAAAGTTCTGTGTTTTTCAAAATAAACTAATTCTACCGGTCTTCTGACTCGTGTGTACTTAGATATTGAAATATCACTATTATGTTCTTTTATTCTTCGATCAAGGTCTTTTGTTTGTCCGCAATAAAGGGAATTATCGGAACAACGGAGGATATAGATAAAATACATAATTTATTATTACCAGACAAAAGGAATAAGGCGGTAAGGTACTTTTTTACAGTAGTCCTTATAGTTTGTCAGATCCCGGAGCATAACTTTCTCTTCTTTCAATATCCGAAATATTACAGTTGTTACGATTGGAAAAAAAGCGAAGACGGCCCAAAAAGATCCAAGGGCAAACGGAATAAACAAAAACATTGGAACAAAAGCGGCATACATCGGATGTCGTACTATACCGTAAGGTCCAGTTTCAACAATTATCTTTCTCTTAAAAACTCCAGCAGTTTTTATAGTATGAATATTTTCTCTGAAAGATATAAAAACAAAAAAATAGCTGGCCAAAATGATCACGTCAGAGGCGAGGACCAGCCATACTGGAACAGTTGACCACCCAAACCTAAAATCAAGACCAGGGATCAATAACCCAAGAAAAGTAAAATAGCTAGATATTTTCATCATCGCCTTCTGTCTCATTTCTCTTTCCTTATATTTCATCCGCCTTTCCAGAAATATAGGAGCATGTTTAGCAAAATAGTTAACAACAAAAACAATAGGAATAAATATCACGAAGCAAAAGATCCATCCCTGCCAGAATCGGAGCGACCAGGCTGAAAGCATCAGTATTGATGCAAGAAATAAAAAGGATATAGGGAACATCATAAAGATCCTCCTTTTAAGTTTATTCAAAGTATCATTATCCATAGCTATTTCTTAATTATATATTTTATTTTCTATTTAAATTATTTTTTGATACTTCATCAAGTAATATTTGATAAGCTTTTTGGGTAATATGCCAGTGACCTGGACGATATGGATGTTCAAGATCTTCAATAACCATAATAATAAGAGTGGTGAGGAAAGCTATACTTCCGGTAAATATATAGTCTATCCAAAAATTACTTACCCCAATAAAATATGAAAGTATGATCATCATTATTGCTCCTGTGTAAATTGTCAACTTAAGGAGAATAGGAGTTCTTTTTGAACTTTGGAATACTCTTTCTTCTCTACTTTCAAATATTTCACGAATTATTGCGATTGCAGTTGAAGAATATTCAGGAGCAGTTTTAGGAAGATCAAAAACAACTTCTTGTAAAAAATGTATAGAATTTTCTAAACTTAAAGAACGATCGCCAGTATCAATATTTTTCCATCCTTCATGCATTACTAAACCAAGATACTCCTGAATACCGAGCTGTAGTCTTTTTCCCACTTCAGTTGGTAAATGATTGGAGAGCCAAAAAAGCCGACGTAGATTAATTATTTCTTTGCGTATAGAACTGATAAGATCGTCCCATTTTTTTGCCTGAGCTTGGATTGTAAAAGCGGCAAAAACACCAAAGATAAGTCCTATTTCAGAATAAAGCCAGCCGACACCTTCACTTGTTGAGATTAATGAAGCTGAATTTATTCCAGGTATTAATCTTATACAAACGAATAATATAGTGATGAAAATTAAAAAAAGGACTGATTGAATAAAAAGTAACATAGTCTAAAAAAAGTATACCATGGATTGGTTGAGTGTATTCTGTTTGTAAACGTATTACAATTAAATATTTTTAATGTAAATACACAGCATGTTTTTAAACAGATTTAAAAAAAACACGTTAGAAATCGTAGTTTTTCTTTCAGGAAGTAGCCTTATGATTTTGGAAATAGTAGGTTCCAGGGTCGCGGTCGTTGGCTATTTCCATGCTGATTATGGCTTGAATGTCCATTACTTTAATCGTGGCAAGGGCTATGGCCGCATTTTCCTCGTTCCTCTGGTAGTGTCGGTTGCTTCGTGAAATTTGTGAATTGTAGCTTCGAACCCCGGGGGTTTAAAAAGGGCTCAGAACTAGCTCGCTTAACTTTTGAAGATAATCCTCGTGGTCATTGACAAATTTTTTATAATTACTCACATTCTTAAAATGATCATTAATTATTTTTTTTGTTAAAAAAGGATAAGAGAAATTATTCATATAAGAAGAAAACGAAGTTAAATAATAGCATTCAAGTTCACTTATTTTGACCAAACCTGTGATGACAGGATTCAGATGAATATATCGAGAGACATGAAAAAATTGCTCATCAGTTCTTATTATGACTGCTTTAAACATCGCACAAAAAAGACTGCCATAACGTTTATTTTTTATATTGTAATATTTTGCAAAACCATTTTGAATATTTGAAATAAATTTAGAAATACCATTTGGTATTAATTGTTTAATTAAAAAATGATAATGATTAGGCATTAAAGAAAAGGAATAAATCTCCACCAAAGATTGATATATATTATTCGGTTTCTCAAATGATTTTTTTCTATCTATATTAAGGACGGAATACTCAGAGAAACTAATATTGGTTTTAAATCGATAAAAATTAATTAAAGATAGAAAACGAATGATCTCTCTTTTATTAATAAATATATCTTCATTATTAATAGATCGATTAAAAACATGATAGGATTGGTTTTCTTTAAAAATAGTTCTTCTGTAAGTCATATTAATTAATTGTGGCACTTTAATATTTAATTGTCAGCCGCTTATAACCTACAAAACTAACTGTTTAGCAGATTAGGAAGATATAAAAACATCGAAAGACTATTATGTGATGAATAATTCAGCTTCGAAGAGCTTCGAACCCCGGGGGTTACCTTTACCAGGGGGTTACTTTTACTAGTTTAATTGATTTAAGTTTACCGACTTTGTTTAAATATTTATTATAAGGAAGCTTAATAACTTCTAAAGGATTTAACCTAAACTCTTTTTCCATATTCTCAAGATCTACTGGAGGATAATACAAAATTATTGAATTTAGAAAATTATCAATTACATAAAGTCCAACCGTTCCGTTTATATATTTGTATTCCGAACAATCCATTTTAATGATATCTACTGTAGTATATCCAAGGTTTTTAAGCCAAGTGAAGCCGGTATTTTTATCAGGAATTAGTCGATGTTCTTTAATGACAAACTGACCGGAAATTTCGTCAAGAATGTGGATTTCGAATCGATCAAAATATTCGACAAACTTTTCTACGTTGTTACCTTCATGATGACCATAATAATGGATCGATTTTATTTCTTTGATTTTTTCCGCGCCTTTATCTTTTAAAAGTTGAATAATTTCTGTGAAAGATTCAACGAGATACTTTTTTTCCTGAAGTTTCATATGTTGAGCGAGTCGGTCAGGACCCGTTTGATCCTTATAATGTTATATTTATGGATCAATCCACGTTCGAGTACCGACTGAACCCGGGTTCGCATTTCCTCCTGAAGTAGTATTTTGACTTCCATTTTCCACAGTGTTGGTTCCGCCACTATCTCCTCCACCGGTTTTTACCTCAACATTCTTGATATCAGATCCAGCCGATCCTCCAGCTGAAGTACCCGGAGCAAATTGATTTCCGGCTCCTCCTTCATAAACTGTTCCACCACCTCCACCTGCGGATGTTCCCGGGGCAAATTGAATTAGTCCTCCTTCAACAACCACTCCGCCGTTTCCCGTACCTGTAGTTCCGGGGGCAAAAGTTGTTCCGGCCTCTCCTCCCGGCCCTGTTCCCGGCGCCCACACATGCTCAACTTTATTAAAAAATTCAGTTTGTCCTTCAGGACCATTGACTTCAATAATCCTTTGTGAAACCTGGTTGACAACTTTTTCCTGGATATTAACAACTTTTTGTTTTCCGTCTTCATTGAGCTTCGTTTTTAATTCCTCCATTGTTTTTTGTTGTTCAATTGTTCTTTCCCCAACATCTCCTAATACGTCTTTTTCATCAGTTTTCTCTAATAAATCATTTTGTTTTTCTTTTATTTGGAGGTAGCTCTGGAACATATTTTGAATTTTTTCACTATCTTTCTGATCAACATATTTCTGAGCCATATTTAATCTTTTTTCGGCATACTTTTCCAAGACCTTAACTTTATTTTCAACCTTAAAAGTAAAGAAGTATTCAATTCCTTCCTGAACTTTTAAAATTATTGAGTTCTCCGAAGTTAATGCTTCCCGAAGATCAATTGCTTTCGAAGTTTTTGGGGTCAAAAAACAAACAGAGGATAAAAACAGTATTAATAGTAAAATCTTTTTAATACTCATTTAATCTAATCGTACCTCAATCCTTAACAAAAAATCAAGAGCATGTCGGTCAGGACCCAGAATGTTCTTATAGTGTTCGAATCCTATAATGTTGGGGAGCAAGGATTCGAACCTTGAATCGCGCCGCTCCAAAGGCGGGCGTGTTACCATTACACTACTCCCCATATCAAAAAAATAAACCAATCCGACCAATACTACCAATAAACAAATAGCCAAATAAATATATATAAAAGAGCGACTATATTTTACCAAAAAAA
>JANLIS010000093.1 GCA_024653985.1 Candidatus Roizmanbacteria bacterium | reverse complement strand
TTATCCGGGTTACGAAGTAATGAAATGTGGGCAAAAATCGGTGGCTCCCAACCAAAAGCCCTATAGAGAATAATATGTTTTGGAGTTGACGGCAACCATTCTTCTCCACGGATCACATGAGTGATCTTCATTAAATAATCATCTACAACAACACCTAAATGGTATGTTGGAAATCCGTCTGATTTTAAGATAACTTGATCATCAATATTTTGCGTGTCAATTATTATTTCCCCACGGACAGCATCATTAAATTTTATCTGACCTTCCGGTATCAATAAACGGATAACATATGGTTTTTGCTTGCCCTCCGAAGTCTTGACGAAGGATGGGTCTTTGATCTGTTGAATAATTTCATTTTGATTTGCCAAACAAAGGCGATCATATTTTGGTACCTGTTTTTTTGCTTGCTGTTCGCTGCGCATCTTTGCTAATCTTTCCGGTGTACATATACAATAATATGCCTTCCCTTTGGCGACTAATTCTTCCGCATATTTTTTGTAGATATCTAGTCTTTCAGATTGACGATATGGAGCATAGGGGCCACCAACTTCCGGAGATTCGTCGGCTACAAGTCCTATCCTTTTCAAAGTTTTCAACATTTGGGCTTCTCCGCCCTCAACAATCCTTGTTTTATCTGTGTCTTCTATCCTAATAATAAACTGTCCATTATTTTTTTTTGCCCAAGCGTAGTTCATCAAAGCAGTTGCAACCGACCCAACATGGACATCGGCACCTGTTGGAGACGGAGCGATTCTAGTTCTAACCATATAACCAGAATTATATAATACCTGCGGTATTATTTTATTCGCAATCACAACCTTCACCACAACAACCTACTATGTCCTGGAAGTTTTCTTCAACTACCTTCCAATCAAGATTTTCAAAAAATGAATCGACGTAACCTCCACGATTAACTCCATAGTCTATGAAATATGCATGTTCGTATGTATCAAGGGCAACCAATGGCTCAACCCCCCACATAGAATATGTATTTTGTGAATCGCCCAAGTAATTAACAAGTCTACCTTCTCGATAATTAAAACCTGTCCATACCCAGCCTCGGGCTGAAATAGCGGTCGCCTTCATGTCTTTTTTATAATTTTCAAAACTACCAAAATCTTTTTCAATTTGCTTCAATAAACTATCTGCCGGCTTTCCGCCTTTTCCTCCGAGATGAGAAAAGTATATTTCGTGATTTATCACTCCGCCCCAAGCAAATGACAACTCAACTTTAAGTTCTCTTATCGTTGAAAAAACCTGGTTGGCTTTTACAAAATCGTCGTCTTTTAAAGCAGATAGCTTTTCTTGAATCTCATTATATTTGTTAACATAACCTTGATATAGCTTTAAATGCTCCTCAACGGTCTTCTTGGAGATACCCTTCATTGATAAAATCTTATCCGAAAATTTCTTAGCTTCTACTTTTATGACTTTCATATTTCTATTTAATAATTAATAA
This sequence comes from Candidatus Roizmanbacteria bacterium, assembly GCA_024653985.1. Classification (GTDB taxonomy): domain Bacteria; phylum Patescibacteriota; class Microgenomatia; order UBA1406; family GWC2-37-13; genus GWC2-37-13. The sequence goes on along the minus strand of JANLIS010000093.1, from coordinate 1,154 downwards.
CTAATAATTAAAAATTCTCCTTAATATCATTCTACTACTAATTTTCCCTTCATACCCGTATGACCTTCTCCACACATGACGGAACAAAAAAAAGTAAACTCACCTTTTTTATCGGCAGTAAACTCAACTGTTTCCTCTTTATTTGGAACAAGGTCAATTTTTACATCAAAATCAGGTAATGCAAAGCCATGGGTAACGTCAATGCTTTTGATCTTCAATTTAACTTTATCCCCTTGTTTAACCGTTATTACCTCAGGGTTAAAAGCCCAACTTTTAGCGGTGACCGTAAATTCTTTTACTGAATTCATTGCTGTAGTTGTTGTTTCTGTAGTTAATTCCTGCTTCATGACAGGTTTTTTTTGATTAAAAATAAATATCCCCCCAACCACTAAAAAACCAATAATTATTAAACCGGTTATTTTATTCATATAAACTTATATGAGATTGGTAATAGTTAAATTCTAAACTATTTATTTATTTGAGTCAAGTAGATCGGGGCGTTTTAATTTAGTTTCTTCAATTGCTTTTTCTTCCCTCCATTTTTCAATTTTTTTGTGATCGCCCTTTAAAAGAACTTCAGGAACTTTTTTCCCCATGAATTCTTCCGGTCTTGTATATTGAGGATATTCCAATATTTTTTTCTCATTAATATTAAAACTTTCATTTATAGTCGCTTTATCCTTCTTTAAAACCCCCGGGATCAAACGGACAATGGAATCAACAATCGCTGACGCCGGGATCTCTCCACCTGTAAGAATAAAGTCTCCCATTGATATTTCTTCATCAACAAAGTCTTGAACCCGTGCATCAACATCTTCATAATGTCCGGCAATAATTATTAATTTGTCCAGCTTTGAATACTCTTGAGCTTTTTTTTGGTCAAAAATCTTCCCCTTAGGACTTGTCAATATTATTTTCTCTTTTTGATTTTTTATTTGTGTTTTTGATATTTGATATTTGATATTTGATATTGCCTTATGAATTACATCTACGCGAATAATCATCCCCGCTCCTCCACCATAGGGACGGTCATCAACCGTTCCATAATCATCAATGGCAAAATCCCTCAAGTTTATAATTTCAATTTCAACAAGTTTTTTTTCAACTGCTCGTTTGACGATGCTCTCCTCAAAGAACCCGCTAATCATCTTTGG
>JANLIS010000083.1 GCA_024653985.1 Candidatus Roizmanbacteria bacterium | reverse complement strand
AAGACACCTACACTACTTTTTACACCCAGTAAAACCGGATAATGTTTGGGGCCCACGTATTACCGACGCTTCTGGCACGCAGTTAGCGGCCCCTTTCTTATAGAGTACCGTCAGTCCCGACTAAGTCGGGATTTCTTCCTCTATCACAGTAGTTTACGCTCGTTAGAGCTTAATCCTACACGCGGTGTCGCGCGGTCAGACTTTCGTCCATTGCCGACTATTCCTGATTGCTGCCTCCCGTAGGAGTGGGGGCCGTGTCTCAGTCCCCCTCTGGCTGACCACCTTCTCAGGCCAGCTACTCGTCGTAGACTTGGTAGGCCGTTACCCCACCAACTATCTGATAAGCCACAGGTCCATCCCTTTTCGAGAAGTTAATCTCTTTAACAAATACCTTACGGTATCTATACCATGAAGTATTATCCCACCTTTCGATGGGCTATCCTTCAAAAAGGGGTAAGTCCCTATGTGTTACTCAGCCGTCCGCCACTACCTTCTGCCTTGCGGCAAAAAGACGTTCGACTTGCATATCTCAGGCACACCGCCAACATTCATCCTGAGCCAGGATCAAACTCTTAAAAAAATCCCGATAAAAGCACAAACTTTTATCGCGGATGATCCTAACCCGACTATTGAAAACTAAATAAACTTAAAATTGGCAAAGAAAAACAACAAATTGTCAAAGAGCTTCAAAAACTATTTCAGAGAGTTTTAATTTTATATAAAATTTTATCAAAAAGCAACCGCTATTTTATGCAATCAGGATTTTAGAGAAAGAATCAACGTTAGATGTTAATTTTATCAAACCATTTATGGTAGTATTTTCGTACTTATCACTACAATATACATTTAATTTAAGTTCATCTTCAAAAAATTTATCAATTCCGGTTATTTTTGACAGTCCTCCGGTTAGGATCACTCCCTTTTGCATCAGCTCATCAACCACTTCGGGAGGAGAGCTTTCGATCAATTCCTTTATGCCATCAATAATTTGATTAAAATTAGAACGTAAAGCCTCGTTTATGTCGGAACTTTTTATTTTAACTGATTTTGGCAGGCCATTTTCGAGTGATTTTCCTCTTGTAACAACTATTTTTTCTGTATTCTTAAAGTTAAGAATGTCAATTTTTAAGTTCTCACAGGTTGTTTCGCCAAGTATTATCCCGTATTTAAGATATACGTAATTAAAAATAACCTTATTCATCTGGTCCCCTGCGTTTCTCAGTGTCTTTTGAGAAAGTATTCCGCTTGAACCAACAATGGATAGCTCAATCAAGCCGCCTCCAAGGTCTGCAATAAGCGTGGGTTCGTGAGAAAAAATATTTACCCCGGCACCAGTTGCCGTTGCCAATGGCTTTTCAACCAAAAAAACCTGTGACATACCTATTTTTAATAACCCTTCCTTAACAGCTTTTTGTTCTATTTCCGTTGCAATTGTGGGTACTGTTGCAATTCCGATCATCATTGGTTTGATCGTCTTATTACCAGTGTATAGATAAACAGATCTTTCCAAAAATTTTTGCAATAAAAAAACCTCAGCATCAAAATCTGAAATAACACCGCTTACAATCGGCCTGACAACCTTAATGAAATCAGGAGTTTTTCCAAGAATAGTTTTTGCCTCAGTTCCGGTAAAAGAATAATCCTTTATTCGGCTGTTATAACCCAAAAATGTCGGTTCTCGTAAAATAACACCTTTGTCTTTTATGGCAATTTTTGTAATGGAAGTTCCCAGATCAAAATATATCTCAAAATTTGCAAAAAACGGTAGCTTGATTTTTTTAAATATATCAGTTAAATTAAGCATAATGGTCGACAAAATTATTCAATTTTTCTTCGGAATTCTTTTTTTTGCTACCCCCTTGATAATGTCAAAATCAACCTCAGAACTTTTTGAATTTAACAAAATGATCTTCATTTACGGGTCAACTATTGTCATTACTTTTTTATGGTTTTACAAAATGGTT
>JANLIS010000081.1 GCA_024653985.1 Candidatus Roizmanbacteria bacterium | reverse complement strand
ATATCCTTCAGGACACAAGATTCCGGCAATTCCACCACAAAATTTACCTTGTTCGACTTGTTCAGGCTTCTTAATAATGGTCGGACAGGCGGCAAATTCGCATTTTGGCTCGACCCGGCGGACCCGTGATCCGTCACGGCAGATAAAAACATCTTTGGTACAGGTTAATATTGTTGGTTGAGGAATTCCAGAGACGAAATACATGATCGTGGACGAAATAATGATGACGATTAGAACGATCAGGCTTTTGTTCATGAAGTTTTCTTTTTATCAATTTTTTCTAAACCAAAGACTTTGACGATAAAATAGACAACTGCTGATAAAATTAAAAAATCGATTGCTACGCTTATGAAATGACCCCACATAACCTTAGCTCCAGAAATTTTAAAATACATTGACTCCAAACTTTTTGTCCGGGATAAGATAAGACCAAGAACAGGATTGACAATGTCGGAGACTAAAGAAGAAACTACTTTGGTAACGGCTCCTCCCAAAATAAAGGCGACCGCAAACCCAACCACTCCACGCTCACGTATAAATTCAATGAAACCTTTCATATTATTTATTCAAAATTAACGGTTGCCTCTTCATAAAGTCGTGACCTCTTTTTCATTAGTATCCTATCTTGTTCCCCATTCTGTTGTTTGAGTGATTTTTTATTATCAAAAATACTCAAAGGAAGATTGATATTTAGGACCCGGCTTTTGACCAGATGGCGGGTGATCCCGGTTGGGAGAAGGACATTCGATTTTGCTGCATCTATAATTTGCTGAGGTGTAAAGGTAGGAAAGATAACAATAATATTATCATCAGGATTTTGTTTAAAAAACTTCTTGATCGTATCGGAATTTAAAGTATATGGAAGGGCACCACGGGAAAGGTCATTTTTGTAAAAAGAAACAATGTAATTTAGTCGTTTGATCTTTTCATGAAAATTGTTTCCGGTTGAAATGAAAAAAACTTCCTTCTTATTAGTGACGATCGAACAAAGCCGTCCAAAATCTCTCTCTTTGATATATCGGTGTCCGACCTGGTCCATTTTTCCTTGGGTAACGACAAGGGTAAGATCTTTTTTGATAAAAGCGAGAAACTTTTTTAAATCCCCTTTAAATATATGAAGCCATGAAGACAGCTCAATTTCTTCCTGGTTATTATAGTCAACGATCTGAGCGGTGATCGTTTTTATTCCCAAAGTTTTGAAAGAATAGATCCTGTTCATGCCGTCAAGTTGGACATATTTTTTATTACCGAGAGCTGCGGTGATGATAGGATTACTTAAGGTCTGACTTTTTTTAAGAAAATTAACAAGCTCTTTGCTGTTTGATGGATCCAGCTCTTCGTGAACCAAAATATTTTCAATAGGAATAACATCTAACTGAAAACGATCGGTTTTCATATTATTTTTTACTAAAAATTTTAATAATTTCGTCAACGACGATCTTTGTTCCTTTTTTTAAAGCTTCACTTGTTGATGCGGCGATATGAGGAGAGATAATTACGTTTGGCAGTTTTCTCCAGGGAGAGGTCGGAGGTAATGGTTCCTGCCAGAAGACATCAAGAGCGGCCCCGGCAATCTTTTTTTGTTGTAGCGCTTTGAAAAGTGTTTTCTCCTCAACTATCCCACCACGGGAAGTATTGACAAAATAACTGGTTGGTTTCATCAATGAAAGCAGTTCAGCATTGACTAAATTTTTTGTGGCATTATTCAAAGGTAGATGAACGGTGATGATATCGGAATGTTTGAAAATATATTTAAGGGAATTGGTTTTTTCGGAGCGGCTGTAGTAATCAACTTTGGCTCCAAAGGCAGTAAATATTTTTGTCACTCTTTTTCCGATATGACCATAACCGATCACTCCAACTTTTTTTCCTTCTATTTCTTCTCCCTTAAGTTCTTTTTTGATCCAGAGACCTTCGTTCATTGAGGAATATGCCCGTGGAAGCTTGCGTAGGAGAGACAAGACCAAACCGACGGCCAGTTCAGTAACGGCGCCCGAATTAGACTCTGGTGAGTTGATGACGGCGATCTTTCTTTTTTTTGCTTCAATAATATCAACATTATCAAGACCGCTACCGACTCTAGCAATCACCTTTAAATTATGACCGCGGTCAATCACATTGGCCGTTACCTTGGTTCGGCTACGGACGACCAATCCCGCATAATTTGGAATAACTTTAAGTAGCTCTTCGGGAGTAATTTCCGGCTGATAGTCGAAGGTGAATTTAGGATTCTTAATCTGGTCAATGATGCTTTTATCTATTTTGTCAGAGATTAATATTTTAAACATATTGAATGTTTGTCATTCCCGCGTAGGCGGGAATCCAGACTAAAATAACCTTTTTAAAATGTAATTATAGACTGGATCCCCTCCTCCGAGGGGATGACATACTATAATTCTTTTAATGATTTCCTAAACGCTACTAATACCTGTTCAAGGTCTGATTTTACAGCGCTTCCCATATGGGCGACACGGACGATCTTTCCCTTCAATCCTCCCATTCCGCCGGCAAGTATCTGATTATATTTACTTTTCAATAGATCTCTCCAGACCTTTTCATCAACTCCCTGGGGTGGATAGATGGAAGTTACGGTCGGTGAAGCATCTTTATCATCAACAACCAATTTAAGGCCGAGCTTTTTAACTTCACCTCTGAAATAATCTCTTAGATCAATGTGTCTTTTAAAAACCTTTTCTCTTCCTTCTTTTTTCATCAACTCCAAAGCGGACTGAAGACTATACAGGACAGAAACGGCTGGTGTGGCTGGGGTCTGATTTTTTTGAGCAAATTTTTCATATTTGGTCAGATCAAAATAATACCGGGGCATGGTTGATTTTTGGTGTTTTTCCCAGGCATAAGGAGAAACAGCGACCATTGCCATTCCTGGTGAAGCCATCCAAGCTTTTTGAGAAGCAGAAACCAAAACATCAACTCCCAACTTATCCATCGGTAAATTTACACCACCTAAGGCGCTTACGGAATCAACCAATAAAAGAGGTTTTGAAGGATGAGCTTTGACGATCGGAGTAATTTCAAATATATTATTTAAAACACCGGTTCCCGTTTCGTTGTGGGTGATGAAAACTCCGGCGACATTTTTCATTCCCGACAAAGTTTTTTTAACAACTTCTTTTCTGACCCTGGTACCTTCATCAAATTTAACTTGAGTGACATTCAATTTAAAACTTCGGGCGATCTCGCTCCAACGATTACCGAATTCACCGCAGGTAAAAAAAACAACTGTGTCACCCGGTGAAAAAAAATTGACGACAGCTGTTTCAAGTCCGGCTGTACCCGAGGCGGTAAGTAAATAGATAGGATTTTTTGTTTGATAAAAATATTGAAGACCGGAAACTACTTCTGCATGAACTTTTTCATAACCTTTTCCCCGGTGGCTGATCATTTGTTGAGAGAGTGAAGAGAGTACTTTTGGAAGCAATGGGGTTGGTCCTGGGACCCTCAAGTTTGCCATAGTGAAGAAATAATACATAATTTAGATTAAAATATCAATAATGATTAACAGAGCGTTGTTTTCCCTATTTCTCTTATTTATTTCCACACAATTCGGCAAACATTTTTTTCTTCCCTTCTCCTATCTTTCGGGGGTGAGAGTTGATTATCTTGCCCCAACAATTTATTTGACAGATATATTAATTCTATTATTGACAGTCTTTAACTTTAAGATCGTTCTGAAATTTTTTAAAAACAAAAAAATTATTTTTGGGTTATCTCTCCTTTTGATCAATATTATTTTTTCCAAGCTTCCGGAAATCTCCATTTATTGGTCCATAAAAATAATAGAACTTTTGATAATTTTTTCGTTGGCAAAAAAAATACTGACGACCTTAAAAGAAAAATATATATTGATCGTATTGTTAATATCAGGGTCATTTCAACTTTTTTTGTCGCTGACACAAATGATCAATAAACATTCGGTTCAAGGAGTCTTTTATTATTTTGGGGAAAGACTACTTTCTCTTTCAGCGCCGGGAATAGCAAAAGCTTCTCTCGGTGGAGTTGAACTGTTGCGGCCATACGGAACGTTTTCCCATCCAAATTCACTGGCGGGTTTTTTTCTTTTGTTATACTTTTTTGTTTTGACCTACAAAAAATTTGATCGTCATTTGGCATTAAAATATCTGCTCTTATTTATTTCAAGTATTTTGATCTTTATTTCTTTTTCAAAAATTGCCATCATTACTTTTTTAATTCTAAATACTTCATACTTCATACTCAATACAAAGTTGAAAGACTGTAAGATCTGTAAGATTTCCAGGATTGTTGTTTTATTTGCTGTATCTCTAATATTTTTCCAAGCAACGACCGATCCATTGACGGTCTCAAAAAGAATTGAACTAATAAAAAACTCTGTGGAAATAATTCTTCACTATCCGATCCAAGGGGTTGGCTTGGGAAGTTATCTGATAGAACAGGCAAAATTCTCATCCAAGTTCTATCTGTTTTTCAATCAACCCGTCCATAATATTTTTCTTCTTTTCTTAAGTGAGACAGGATTTTTTTTAGGAGGTATTCTATTGTATCAATTAATCAATAGATTAATACAGCAACGGTTAACAAAAGAACAATGGCTTTTGATTTTAGTTATTGTTTTTACGGGTTTTTTTGATCATTATTGGCTAACATTACAGCAAAACTTTTTACTGATGGGGTTGGTTATAGGGGTGAGTCTATCTCGGTCTTGATCTGTTGATTGAGGTTTGATAGTTGAGTCAATGGTTCGTTCAATCCTTGAGGAAGAATCTTGATCAGTTCTTCGATCATTTCTTTATGTTTAGCGTTACTTAACTTTAAAGTTTCAATGAAACTTGAGGGAGCTTGAGTACCCTGTTTTTTTGCCGACCTTAGTAGGTCTGGGATCTTAAAGAAATATTTTTCTCCTTTTATAAAAGTGTCGATCGCCAATTTGTTTTTTCCTTTGAGGGCTAAGGCCATGGACATGGAAGCTCTTTTGTCAGAATTTAAAAGATAGAGTTCCGCCTTTTTTAAATTATCCCTGGTCAAAAAATCATTAATCCTGTCCCTGATGATCTTGGTCAAATATAGAGGACTGTCTGGAAGAAGTCCTGGATATGGAAGGTTATAAATAACTTTTTCCTGAGGAGTTTTTACCAAGGTTTCGGACGCCCCAAGAACAAAATATGTGACAAATGGAACGAAAACGACAAAAGAAATTAGCAAGAGATAACGCCCAAAATTCTTCATAAGTATTTATCCATTATACAACAAACCCCGCCTTTTGGGCGGGGTAAAAAACTCAAGGTTTTTATTTAACCAATCTTTTCAAACTTTTTCCAGCTGTAAAGCCTGGGGTTTTAGTGGCTGGGATTTGGATCTCGGCACCAGTTTGAGGATTTCTTCCTTTTCTGGCTGCTCGACGTCTAACCATAAAAGTACCAAATCCGGTTACGACTATTTTCTCACCTCTCTTCATTGCGTCAGACATGGTTGAGAAAACTGTATTGACGGAATCTTTGGCGGCTTTTGCTGTTAAACCAGCTTTTTTTGCTACTTGAGCGACTAAATCTGCTTTTGTCATTTAGTATCACCTACTTTCTATTGACTTAAACTTTTAATTGAGAATAAATTACAGTAATAGATTAGTCGTTTTTTCGCGTCCTGTCAATCTATATTAAGAATATCTTATTATAACAATCTATATCATTATTGGAGCGTTAGAGCAAGGAGATAAATACTACCAATAAATGAAAAACAAAATAAGCAAATGATTTAATTATTTTATTATTTGTTTATTAAATTTTAGTGGTTGCTTCGGCTCGGGTTTCTCGGATGACCGTGACCTTGATCTGCCCTGGGAAGACTTCAAATTTTTGTTCCAATTCTTCCCTGATCTTTTCCGCAGTGACCAAAGCTTCATCATCAGTGATCTCGTCCGGTTTGACGATGACCCGTAGCTCTCGGCCGGCCTGCAAAGCATAAGCTTCCTTAACGCCTTTTTTAGTTTTGGCAATGTCTTCGATCGTTTTGATCCTCTTTAGATATTCTCCAAAATCTTCATGTCGGGCGCCCGGACGTCCACCGGAAACAGCATCGGCAATATAAACAATGACCGCTTCAAGTGATGTAAACGGAACATCTTCATGGTGGCTGGCAACACAATCAATTACCTTTTGCGGGAATCGGTTTTTTTTCAAAACTTCAACTCCAAGATCAATATGAGATCCTTCTTTATCTGTGATGACCTTACCGATATCATGGAACAAACAACCGAGCTTGACCAGATTAACATCAAGATTAAGTTCGTGGGCCAAGGCAACGCCAATCCTTGTTTCTTCAAGTGTATGGGCAATCATATTCTGTCCGTAAGAATAACGATATTTAAATTTACCTAGTAATTGAGTCAGTTCGGTAGGCAGATTGTAAACACTGACACTATGGGCAAGTTCTTCACCGGCCTTAAAGATAATTTTGTCAACTTCTTCTCTTGTTTTTTTGACAATTTCTTCAATTCTTTCAGGTTGGATACGTCCATCTTTAATAAGTCGTTCCAAAGACATACGGGCAACTTCACGACGGATGGCGTCAAACGAAGAGAGTTTAATAACTTTTTCTTCCTCAAGGTCAACGTCAACTCCGGTTGCGATCTCGAAAGCTCTGATGTTACGACCTTCTTTTCCGATGATCCTACCCTTATAATCCTCACTTGGAAGATTAATGACAGATAAAGTATATTCGGAAACGTAGTCTATAGCCCCATATCTGATCGCGTCAACCAATATTTGCTTGGCTTTATCATCAGCGGTCAACTTAACTGCTTCTTCAGCCGCTTTAATTTTTTTGGCTACTTCACCTTTTAATTTATCTTCCCAACCATTCAGGATGAGATCTTTTGCCTGGTCTTTTGTCAGGGCCGAAATTTTTTCCAATTTCTGGAGCATCTGGTCCTTTTTCATTTCAAGATCTTTTTTGATCGATTCAATATTATTTTTCATGTCCTGAACCGATTGTTTATCCCGATTGACTTGATTATCTTTTTCCTCTATCTGTTCTTCCCGATGAGCTAATCTTTTCTCTACCTCAATAGCATCGGTAGCGATCTTTCTCGCCTCTTCCTGGGCTTTAAAAGTAATGGTTTGTGCCTCAGTTTTAGCTTTGGATAATAGTTCGTCCCTTTCTTTTTTTAAAGAAGTGAACTTCTTGAAAAATTTGATCAACATAATAATTTATATGAAGCTTGGAGAAGAAAATATCAAAAATCAAAGATCAAAAATCAAAGTTACAAATCAAATATCAAAGAGAGAAGGAGAGAATTTGTGATTTGCGCTTTCATTTTGAAAATTAATAATTAATATTTAACTTTTATAACTCCAAGCAATTTCTAATTACTAATATTTTACTCTTTATTTATTAAATCTTCAAACGCTTTTTTACTCGTCTCGTAATTAAAACCTCGTCTGGCAAGAAGATTTATGGCTTTTTCATAACGTTTTTGTTTAGGCAGCGTTTTTATTATTTCCCAACGGCGAGCTAAGGCTTTCTTAGCGAGTTCTTCTTCATTGATCTCCGTATTGGAAAAATATTCATCGGTCATTTCCCGACTGACTCCAAATTTATTTAATTCCTGTTTGATCGCATAAACTCCCTTCACCTTTGTAGCCGTTCTGGAACGAACTAAAAAATCGATAAATACTTTGTCATCGAGAAACTTCAGTTTGATCAAATGGTTGATCACTTTATCAACCGCTTCATGAGACCAATGAGTTGTCCGAACTTTTTTATAAAGATGTTCCCGAGTTTCTTTGATAGTCCTAGGACGGAACTTAAGATAGAAGAAAGCCATGTCGAGGAGAGGAATTAAATCATCTTCCATAATTGACCTAATTAACCTAATTGATCTAATTTTTAAATAAATCTCAACAAACCAATTAGTGATTAGTAATTTTTTAGGTCAATTAGAAATTAGTAATTAAAAATTTACTTTTTTATCAGTTGTTTCAATATTTTCTCCCTTATTTTGCTATCTTTCATTAATATTTCTTTAACTTCTTCTTTTCCATGTCCAAGAACCTTGTCTTCGTATTTGATAAAAGAACCGCTTTTGACGAGCAGTCCGGCGTTTATCGCAGCGTCAATTATTCCCTCTTCCTTGTCTATTCCGGATGAAATAATGACGACTTCAGCTTCTTTAAAAGGCGGAGCGACTTTATTTTTAATTACCTTAACTCTAATTCTGGCTCCATAGACCATATTATTTTTCTTTAAGGTTTCAATCTTGCGGACGTCCATTCGGACACTACAATAAAATTTAAGAGCTAGTCCTCCTGGAGTTGTTTCTGGATTACCAAAGAATACTCCAATTTTTTGTCGGAGTTGATTGGTAAAGACGATAGTTGTCTTTGATTTAGAAACGATTCCAGTTAATTTTCGAAGGGCTTGAGACATTAGGCGAGCTTGTAAACCCATTTGCGAATCTCCCATTTCTCCCTCAATCTCCGCTCTTGGAACAAGAGCTGCAACTGAGTCAACGACGATTAAATCAATGCCACCCGATCTAACCAATGTTTCGGTGATCTCAAGAGCTTGCTCACCGGTGTCGGGTTGGGAAACTAAAAGATC
>JANLIS010000054.1 GCA_024653985.1 Candidatus Roizmanbacteria bacterium | reverse complement strand
TTGGAAACTAAAGTAATGAAAAGTCTGGGAATCGATGCTATTTTAATTTCCGGCCAAGTCTATCCCCGCCTTTTTGATTTTATTGTTTTAAATAGTTTAGTAATGGTGACTTCGGCTCTTGCCAAATTTGCCGGAGACCTGAGAATTCTCCAATCACCGCTTTACGGTGAATGGTCGGAACCGTTTGGAAAAAAACAGGTAGGATCTTCCGCAATGCCATTCAAAAAAAATCCTATCAGCAGTGAAAATATTTGCTCGCTCGCCCGTTTTGTTGCCTCTCTTCCTCAAACCGCCAGCGAAAATGCAACGTTGTCATATTTAGAAAGAACTCTTGATGACTCAGCTAATAAAAGAATTGTTATGGCGGAAGCTTTTTTAACAACTGATCAAATCTTAATGACGGCTGAAAAGATCATTAGCGGTTTAGTTATAAATAAAGAGCGAATTAGTTTTAACTTAAGACAGTATGCATCATTTGCCGCTTCCGAATCGATTATTCTGGAGGCTGTCAAGAATGGAGCTGACCGTCAGGAGATGCATGAAGTTTTGAGAATAAATTCTATGATCGCCTGGACCGATATTCAAAATGGTAAAAAAAATCCCATGATGGAATTATTGATCAATGATAAATTGGTTAAAAAATATTTAAATAAAGACGAGCTAGAAAAATTAATGGAAGTTGAGAATCATATTGGTGATGCGCCAGAGAGAGCAAGAAAGTTAGTTAAAATTATAAAAAATTTATGAATAAAATAACCGTTTCTGTATTAATGGGAAGTGATTCTGATCTTGAGATCATGAAAGGGGCTATTGATGTCTTGAATAATTTTGGCGTTACGAATGAAGTACTTGTCTTATCGGCTCATCGGACATTTGAAGCAACTAGAGAATATGTAATGTCTTCTATTGACCGAGGAACAAAAGTGATCATTGCCGGAGCCGGAGGGTCTGCCCATCTCCCTGGTGTCATCGCCGCCATGTTCCCGCTACCGGTTATAGGTATTCCGATCAAATCAAAATCTTTAGAAGGTTTAGACTCTCTTTTATCTATCGTTCAAATGCCTCCCGGGATCCCAGTTGCCACAGTTGGAATTAACGGAGCTAAAAATGCCGGACTTCTGGCCATTCAAATATTAGCAACTTTTGATAAAGAACTTGCGGAAAAATTAAACGTTTTCCGATCAAAACAAAAAGATGCAGTTTTAGAAAAAACAGAAAAATTAAAAACATTGGGAGTGGAAAAATATTTAAAAATTCTAAAAAAATAATATGATTCCCAAAAAAGTGATTCTTAAGTCTCTTCCAAAAGTTTTAAAAACCGTCGATCTGCCCTTGGGGAAAAAACTTCAGGGAAAGGTAAGGGATATTTATTTTAAAGATAAAAAAAGAATTTTAATCACCACCGACCGTCAGTCGGCCTTTGATGTGATCCTTGGAAATATTCCTTTCAAAGGAGCTGTTCTAAATCAATTAGCCGCATTCTGGTTTAAAAAAACCAAACGAATTGTTGAGAATCATTTACTTGATGTCCCTGATCCGAACATTTCCGTAGCAAAAAACTGTGAGCCGATCCAAGTTGAGATGGTCGTCCGTGGTTATATTTCCGGCGTCACCAACACGTCAATTTGGGGGTCATATGAAAAAGGTGAAAGAATGATATACGGATTAAAATTTCCTGATGGACTTAAGAAAAATCAGAAATTAAAAACTCCTGTTATTACTCCAACCACTCACCCATTGGTTGGTGCCACCGGTCATGATGAAAGATTGACGAGAGAACAAATAATTGCAAAAAAATTAGTCAGTGAAAAACTTTACAAACAGATGGAAAAAGCGGCCTTGGCTCTATTTAAATATGGGACAAAGCTTTGCTTATCCAAGGGCTTGATCTTGGTGGACACAAAATATGAGTTCGGACTACACAATGGTAAACTGACTTTGATCGATGAGATCCACACTCCAGATTCCTCAAGATTTTGGATC
>JANLIS010000021.1 GCA_024653985.1 Candidatus Roizmanbacteria bacterium | reverse complement strand
AACTGCCTAAAAGTTTGATAAACTTTATACATATAAGTTTCTAAAGTGTTCCATTCTGGGAACGGCCGATTCACAAAAAAATGTTTAATCTAATTTTATATTTAATTTTAGTTTTTTCTCTTCTCATCTTTCTTATTTTTATGTCCATATACGGAATATCATTGATCTTCTCATCATTGATGGGTGCTCCGTACGTGCCAACCAAAAATAAACTGGCAATAGAGATATTAAAGGAAGTAAAATTTAAAAAAAATGGATTATTTGTTGAACTTGGAAGTGGAGACGCAAGGATCGTTCGGTCTGCAGTCAAAAATTATGGAGTCCGGGGGCTAGCTATAGACGTTAATGGATTACTTATAATCTGGTCAAAAATCCTAAAGTTTCTGGATCCTCGCTTACGAGGAAATGATAAACTAGTTTTTTTAAAAGCAAATATACTTAACGTTGATTTAACAAAAGCCGATTATATTTATCTTTTTTTATTTCCAGAGCTAATTAAAAAATTAATACCAAATTTTAATCGAGATTTAAAAAAAGGAACAATAATCATCTCTCACGGTTTTCCAGTCGAAGAATATAAAAATAAATTATTTAAGAAAGTTGAGAGGTCAACTTTTCCAACGTACTATTATAAGATTTAATTGACCTAATTACCTAATTGATCTAATTTCTAAAAAATAACCAAGTCTCAATTACCAATTAGGAAATTGGGATTTGGAAATTATTTAGGTAAATTAGAGTAATTAGAAATTAGAAATTTTTTATATAATCTCTTCCTTTCTCTTTCTAACAAACGATATCCACTCCTCAACTACCTCGAAGATCAGCTTAAATGGAGCTTCAATAATGAAATCAAAGATAAAGATAAAAAAGTTTAACTTGGCTATCTCAGAGCTAAAAAATTTACCCATAGATAACAATGGCATGAAGAAAAAATCAACGATAGGCGAAAGAATGCTCGATTTTTCCTCAAGCCTTAATTCCTTGGTAATTTGGCGAATTCTATAAGAGAAGAACGTAACGACGCTGACAAAAAATACAAATATCACCATGCTGACCAAATTAAAATCTATGGTTTTCAAAGCTTCATAGATCAGGCTGAAAGTGACCAAAAAAGTTAGAGAATAGAAGATCGTAAATCCGAAGATTAGCATAGGACGTTTTGGAGTTGATTTCTTTGGAAAAAAAGCCACTTTACTTTCAAAACTTTTGTCGTTATCAATGATATCAACTATTCTTTGATAAATTTTTTTTGTATTTTCTTCTCCGGGAATTTTGAAAAAACCTAAAATAATCACCATCAAAATAGGCGGGAAAATACTATTGATGATAATAGCATCTCGACTTACTTCTCCATAAAAATAATTAGAAATAGGAATCTCTAAAATTACGGCAAAGATCATCTTTGTTAGCAATATATAGATGAAACTGCGCACTGCTAGAGTCCGCACTCGACCGCCTAGCTGTTGATATTTTTCGCGACATTTCTGATCAACCTCGTTCCAAAGTTTTTCTTTGTTCGTCAAGATCGTATTCATCTCAGAAGCTTTATTTTTTATCAAAGAGAATAAAACCAAAAATGGAGGCATCTGTTTTCTTGTAAACTTAACAATATTATCAACATAAGGATTCGTGATCATGTCATCAATTTTTTTGAAGATGGACGGGAGCTTGGGAATTATATTTTTTAATTCCTCGTCAGTATAGTTGTTTAATGTTTTATAAAAGGTTACAAAAAGATGGTATCGTAAATATGCCTGATCACTTTTACCGAAAACCTTCTCAATTGATACTAAAAAATAGGCATCTTTTTGATCTTCTTTCAAACCTTCTATTTTGATCTTTTTTCTTAAAACCTGATAGATAAAAAAAGACAAATTTGATTGAATTTGCGCCGACTGAGGCAATAAAGATTCTTCTATCTCGCATGTGATCAGATCAAATAAGTATTTATCTAAAAATATCTTAAGCTCGTTATCACGGCCATATACGATCTGATTTCTCATCAACACATATTTATTTATCAGATCCTGAATGACCATTATATCTTCTCCACCCAAAACTCCATTATCAAAATATCGGGCCCAAAGAAGTTCCCTAAGTAAATTTTCGGCTTCGCCTTTTCCGGTCGAATTTAATGAAAAACGGCGTCTCAATATCCTCTCGATCGCCGCTCTTAAAATTAAATGATCTTCTCTGTACTCAACCGCATTACGCACGCGTTCATAAACGAGGGCAAAAAATGAAACTGTTTGGGATACGGACAAAGCAGAATTATCATCCGGCTTTACTTTGGGTTTTATGGATTTTAAGGTGTCAAGAAGAGCCCTAGTATAATCTGAAAGAATCACGGTCTGGTCCTCGGTCTTTTTTACTTCTTCGTCTGGCATAAAGTGACCTAATTATATTAAATTTAAGCTGTTATATCAACTTCGTAGGGGTTTGATTTATCAAACCCTAATATCCAATGAGGAGACATTCACCCCGGACTTAAAATCAATCTCGCTTAAACTATGAAGGATTTTATTAACTTGAGACTTCAATAAGTCATATTTTTCCTGTGTCTTGCCCTCAAATTTAATAGTCAAATATGGACCGTTTTGAGAGGCTCTAACGATCATCATCTCCTCCTCCGTATCCATTCTAACTCCGTCATTTTCAACATATTTTGCCGTTGGATAAAGCTTCTTAATTTCCCCACCGATCTTGTCGGTTACGATAGAAAATTTAATATTATCTGCACAACCAACTTTTATTTCAGGTGAAGAAAAATAATGCGGAAGCTGTGAGATCACTTGTTTTAATGACTGTTCAACACGTGTAAGATAAGCTAATAATCTAAGTGAGGCAATTGCCCCATCATCATGACCATAAAAATTATCAACAAAAAAGAAATGACCGGATAGTTCTCCACCAAAGATAGCTTTTTCCTCTCTTACCTTGGCCTTTATGAAAGAGTGTCCTGTCTTCCACATGATTCCGATCCCGTTGTTTTTCTTAATAACCTCATCAACTTGCTTAGAGCAAAGAACATTGAAAATTATCTTTGATCCGGGAGCAAAATCCAAGACATCTTTAGAAAAAATTGAGACCAAAGTATCATTCCAAATGAGATTTCCTTCATTATCAACTACACCCATGCGATCACCATCAGTATCGTAAGAAAATCCCAGATCAGCTTTTTCAGCAATAACTCTTTTAGCCAGTCTTTCCTGAACTTCCTTTTCAGTTGGATCTGCCACACCTACGGGAAAAGTTGGATCTGGGGTTGTGTTTTGTTCAATCACTTCACAGCCAACAGACCTTAATATCGTCGGTAAAAATAAGCCTGTCGTCGCAGCACATGAATCGACGACTATTTTAAATTTCTTTATTTTTCCTATTCGTCGCAATAGATCTTTCTGATAATCCGGAAAAATATCATATTTAATATGTTCACCCTTTGTCTCTAGAGAAATAAATTTTCCTGACTTTACCAATTCACGAAACTCTATAATTTCTTCCGTTACCATCGTTTCCGAATAACCCGTTCCAAATTTAAAACCATTGTATTCCTTTGGATTATGAGAGGCTGTGATCATGACCATTCCTCTTGTTCTAAAATAATACTGGGCAAAATAACAGATCTGGGAAAGAGTAATACCTATATCATAAACTTTTACACCTGATTCTGTCAGTCCTTTTACAAAAATATCCCTAAATCTTGGACTTGATTCTCTTGAATCAAAACCGATGACACAATCATAGATTCTTCTTCTCAATAAATATGTGGCGTATCCTTTAGCAAGAATAAGAACATTTTCATCATCAAGATCAGGACCTACCACACCCCGTAAATCGTATCCACGAAATACATGATCAGGAACTGTTTTCATAAATTTATTTTAACACAAAAAATGTAATTATAGACTGGATTCCCGCCTCCCCTTACAGGGTAAACGCGGGAATGACACATGTGCGTGTGCTTGTCATCCCCTCGCAGGAGGGGATCCAGACTAAATATTCATTTTAAATAATAACAGGCAAGAATATCTAAAGATTTTTTCACTGAAAACGGCGTTCCGTTTGTCTTAGAATTGACATCTATACGATGCAAACCTTCATAGAAATTTGTCAGATTTTCTTCTTTCCAATATTTTGCTTGATTTGATAGTTTGGCAATTTGCCAAGACATTAATTTTGGAATTTTTTCGCCGTTTTTTACAATCAAAATGTTTCTCATATGGCGAGCTAACATAATAAAGATAAATATATCTTCTGTTGACTCAGAAAGTATCTGAAGATTGTTTAAGAAAGTCTTAAGATTTCCTGGATAACAAGAATCTAAAAGCTTAAAAATGTTTTGGTTTGGCTTAAATTCTTTAATGATCATCCCTTTGACCGACTTAAGATCTCTTGAAGATGTCTCTTCCTCCCAATCATAAACCTGCACATCTTTTGAAGCGATTAACTCCTTAATTTTTTTCTCAGTCTTATTGTTTAATTTCTTCAAAACCTTCTTATTTAGACTGTTAGTGAAATAAATACGTTTTGTAGAAAATAAAGAGCTCTCTGAAGCTCCAGTTTCATCCAATTCTAAAACTTGATGATAATCAACATTAACGGCCTCAAAGTTTTTTTCTTTGAGTAGTCGCTGTTGATCAGTAAAATAATTCCGCGCCGAAACCGAATCTTCCCCGCAAATAATTGTTAACATATTTCATTATAAATTTTTTATCATAAAAGTGCATCTGAATTGATTTATTTGATTGTTTGGTGTATAAAAATGAAATGAATTTAAGTACCCAGTTAGGATTATTTACAATCGGGTTAATTACTGGTTTTACTGCCTATAAAACTATTGAGGGTTCTATTCGTAGAGAAACTCTAGCAAAATCAGTTCCAGCGGTTTTTGGTATAACAACTTTTTTGTTTGCTAACCCCTTGGCAATACCAATCATCAAGCCCGAGGGAGCTGCGTGGGTAGCGGGACACTGGGCTGGCGCTAGTACTGCTCTCCTGTGCAATCGACTAACAAGAAGGTAGTTAATAATATTAATTTGTTTATTTATAATTTGTAATTCAATTGTTATTTGTCATTTGTTATTTGATATTATGAATGTATGTACGATCTTATTTGTGTCGGTAATATTGCCATTGATCTTTACTACAAAGGTAAGTCTTTGACAAACAAAGACGGACGGTTTCAATTGGCAATTGGAGGAAAATATCACGTTGATAATTTTTACGAAAACATTGGTGGGGGAGGATGTAACGTAGCTGTAGGTGTGGCTAAACACGGATTGAAGACAGCTGTTTTTGCCAGAGTAGGCAATAATAACTTTAAGGAAACAATTCTGAACAAATTGAAACAAAAAAATGTTTCTTCCGAGTTTTGTCAGTTTGAAGAAAATTATAATATTGTTTCTTCGATCTTTTTAACTGATACCGGGGAAAGGACGATCATAAGTTATGATACACCCGGACATATGATAAAAAAGTTTCTATTACATGATGAGCTAAAAAAAGCTAAGAATATCTATGTTTCCTCGCTGAGCAATGTTTCGCTTGAGGATAAGATAGAAATAATTTCTTATCTTAAAGGCGATCAAACACTAACTTTTGTAAACCTCTCGATAATTGATTGCAAACGTGAACCACAGGCTCTCTATAAAATTTTTGACAGTTTAGATGTTTTGATAATCAACACACACGAATATTCTGAGCTTATAAAAAAGCCCTATGAAAAAATTGATTTCAAAAATTTAGAGATAACTCTCCCCTATCTCAATGATAGAATTTTGATCATAACCGATGCTGAGAAAGGTAGTTTTGGTTACTATAAAAGAGAGAGATTCTTTCAAAAGGCAATCAAACCAAAAAAAATAGTTGATACAACCGGCTGCGGAGATGCTTATACCGCCGGTTTTATTGCTCAATATTTAAAATCAAAAGATATTAAATCTTCAATGGAATCAGGAGCAAAATATGCGGCGGAAAAACTCGGAAGAATCGGAGCGAACTAGGGACTCTCTTTATATAAGGTCCGTCCTTATTAAAGGACGGACCTTAATGCAAGTAAATATAGGCCAACCCACAGGCCACCGCGTCGGCTTCGTCGTCCTGAATTAAAACAATTCCTGTTGTTAGTCGAATCATTTTTTGAACAGATTTTTTATCAGCTTGTCCGTAACCAGTCACTATTTGCTTTATCTGTAAAGGTGTCAAAAACTCAACTTTAATTTTGTTTTCAGCTGCAAGCAACATGACAACACCTTGAGCTTGGGCTACTCTGATAAAAGTTTTTTGATTCTTGAAAAACAAAAGTTGCTCTAGAACCATAACTTCAGGTTTATATTTTTTAAAAACCTTTTCCAGATTTGAATAAATTTCTTCTAGCCTTACTTCTGTTGACAATGATTTTGATGTTTTTATAAGCGCGGAAATCACGTACTTTTTATCCTTAAAAATTGCGTAACCCGTCCGCTCAAT
>JANLIS010000013.1 GCA_024653985.1 Candidatus Roizmanbacteria bacterium | reverse complement strand
CCAAAAATATTTTCTTCATAGTTTCATGATATCAGAATTTAATATTTTGTGTCATCTCCTCGTAGGAGGGGATCCAGACTAAAATTACATTTTATTTTCTGCTTGACTATTTATTTGTCTCTTAATATAATTATATCGTTTTACAGTACCCTGGGGCTTGCCTCGGGGGTTTTTCGTTTTTGAGCATAAAATAAATTAGCTCCATCAATGTAAACTCTGGCTTTTTGTTTAGTATTTTTTGTGTTTGCCATATATCATTTATTTGATAAAATTATCTTGATGTCTGGATGGGCGCTTGCGCCGGTTCAGGCATTTTTTTTATTCGCATAATTCGCAACATTTGCATAAATTCGTAGATTCGTATTATATTACTGCTTCTTTTTTCCTTGTGTTTCATCCATCGCATCTTTGATATATTTCCATAGCAAGAAAGCCATCGCCAATGGTAAGAACTGATTGACCATATCCCATGTGATCGCTTTCCAATCTGCTCCAAATTCTTTTCTGAATTCTATTGAATTAAATTTATAATCAACATGTCTTTGCTTACCCCATTTAATTGGTTTTTTTGTAAATAATCTTGTAAAGCGATTACTGATATATTTATCTTCCCACTTCCCTCCTGTAAATTCTCCATTATTACCTCGTGATTGTAAATTGTAAGGTTTATTCTTGAGTAACCCGTATGATTCCATAGCGACGGCAAACCTATCAATATCCCGTGAATCCCATTCATAGACGGCTGACGACCGCCCCGCATATTCGGCAGCAAATGAATTCATTTGACCTAATCTAAAAAGACCAAATAATGGCTTGGCAGCTGCGTCTTTCTTAAAATAATTGACAACTGTCCCCGCCATTTTATACATAAATTCATAAGTATCATCAACTCCATTGACATCCGTGATCGCTTTTTGAGCCTTTCTCATATATTCAATGATTGGAGTAAAATCATGTTTACCGTTTATGGCAATCTCATTTAGAACTCGTGGCATTTCAATTATCCAAGGAATAATTTGTTGTTCAATCAACGCCACATCCTTGATAGCCCGCGCCGCCATTCTTGGACCCGTCCCTCGGAATGCCATTAAAGAAAGATCGGTATCTTCTAAACCAAAAGTAAATTTAAATTTATAAATCTGTTTTATCCCTTCTCCATCCAAAAATTTGGTATTTTTATAGTGAGCGATGATGCTACGATAGACATCAAGCGCTCTACCAATATCTTCTTGATTTTTGAATTCTTTATTTTTCCTGTCTTTATTTTCTGAATGATTTTCTGAAAGTAACTCTTTAATTTTATCTTCAGTCAATCTTGATGGAAGATCCTTAATTTCATCAATTTTATCTAATGTCCACTCAGAATCGAACCTCATCTGCTCTCTGATTTTTCCACTTATCTGCCGGCGAAGAAGCATTTCCGCCATATTCAAATCCTTCATCGCGTGGTCAAATTCATCTATTTTCCAACCTTTTTCTCTAAATTCCCTCCAGACTTTTTCCCAATTACCAACACCATCTTCGTGTAGCCTGTTTTTATCTATCCTTAAAAACTTAGTTGGAAATCTGGCTGCTACATAATGGGCAAGCGTATTATCTAAAAATAATTGTGAAGTCTGGTACTCTATTTCCTCTTCAAAATTCTTTGCTTGCCAGCCTCCTTGCTCGGAACCACTCGATAAATTATTATTTTTTTGTATCTGTTTCATTGCCTCATCTTTCCCTTTTTCTTTTAAACCGGTCATATAATTATCAAAGTCAGATTCGTTATATTTTTGCGGGTCACCATCATAAAAATATTTTTTATATATATATTTAAAAAGTTCTCTTCTTTCTTTTACCTCATGGTTTGGGTCATTTTTTTCTGTCGCCTTCATTAGCCCTGGTCCCGCCTGTTTCATTTTCACAAAATTAGCGATTGCTTCATATCCAATCGCCTCCATTGCCTGAAAAGTATTAGAAGCGTCAATCGTCCCATCCTTATCATAGACATAATGTCCTTCAAGAGCTTGATGTGTCCTCCAACCTTTTCTCGTCCCAGGTCCACCTATTTTCCCAATATTCATCATTGAATCGGCAAAAGTTTCATCTGGAAGTCCTCCTTTATCCTGCGCACCCCGTCCTTTCCCGACTAAAAATGAATCCATATATTTAGTCATATTTTTCCAACCATCATGATGATTCCAGGCTTTTCCGGGTTGGCCGCGAATAGACATAAAATACATTGAGTTAAAATTATGTTCTCCCTGCCATCGCATGATTGTGTGCATTGGATTGTAAGCATTCAAAGATCCGGCATCGTTAGTCGAATAGGAAGCGACCATTCCTTTACCCTCTGAATCAACCGGATCGGCATAGGCAGACATTTCTGATTCCGTCAGAGTCATACCTCGACTTATCCCGACGGCGTTATTGGCAATATTTTTTATTCTTTGTGGAGTTAAATCTACATAAAATTTTGTCAGCTGTTCAATTAGTTCTGTTTCCAACTCACTATTTACTCTCTCTAATTTATTAGTCATTTGGTCGGGTCGGTGGCGATGGTCCATCTTGGCAAAATCTTCCTGTAACATCTTGTCATACAGTTGATAGGCCTCCAGTACGTACTGACCATCAGGTAACATCAATATTTCATCGATATCTACTCCCTGTAACTGTTCGGCAAAATCTCCTAGTTGTTGATAAAATCCCTTTTCACCAGGTGGATGTTTATAGATCGCCCTTGAATTATGAAAGAATTCGGTTTTATGAACTGTCTGATCAATCGTCATATTAACATATTCGATAAAATCTGAAAGATCTATCTTTTCTCCAAATGGGATTGGTTTTATCCTTGGATATCTTTTTTTATCTATATCTTTAGGGTCGTTACTTCTTTCTTCGACAACGTGCGATTTAACTGCATGACGGTATAATTGAAGATTTTTGATTTTTTCGGCTAGTTCACCGCCACCTCTTTCAATTTGACCAACTTTGGTATACAAAGTATTAATACTGGCTGTAATTTTTCTTAAAACCACCGATGGCCCATAAAAAATATCCTCCTGCATGATCTGATCATAAAATTTACCGGGTGATTTCTCTTGAAGTTCCAAAAATAATTGATTGATGACGTCAGACATTCTACTATTAACCTCTTCCGATACTTTTTCTCCCCAATTTTTTTCCATTAATGTTTCCAGATCTTCACCAGGCTTAAAGGGCCTATTATTGTCTTTATAATACTTTTCTATATCTTCTTTTATTTGTTGTTTTTTTTCCTGGACTTCTTTGGTTGAATAAAAATTCTTATCATAATCATCTCCCTTACTTAATTTTTCAATATATTCAACTATTTCTTCCGGAGAATTAAAAGCTTGAATAAGTTCCATCTGTTCCTTGGTAAACCGTTTTTGATAAAGCTTAATATCTTCAGCACGACTTTGTTGTTCAATCTGATCACCAACAATCTCATTTTGAGTATGTTTTTCCTGAGTCGCCGTATATATTTTACCCATCAAATCATCAGGTGTTCCTTCATAACCATAGATGTCCTGGTTTTCTTTAATATCCCGTAATAACGGAGACGTAGTCACTGGATCGGCTTCAAATGCAATTTTTAAGTTTTTTTCAAAATCACTCGGAGGTTCCCCCTGTTTTGAAAAAACTATCCCTTTAATTAAATTATTTCCAATATTACGCTCCAGTACCAGAGCCCCTTCGTCGGATATCTGGCCATTCTTTATATATTCAACTATCTTATTAACTACTTGCTGAGATTTTGCATCGCCAACTTTTACGCCTTCGTCTCCCAGCGCTTTTGCTTCAAGAAAGATATGTTTGGCTTTTTCCGCTTTTATCTTCTTATCTTCAGGACTATCGGTCTGACCGGAATCACTAGCCTCTCTTATTTGCTCTCTAAGTTTCGATTGAAGTTTCTCAACGCTTTCTCGATCTAATGCAGCTTTTGCTTTTATTCTTTCACCATCATTTTCTATTTTAAGAATTTCTGATAGTTTACTTTCATAATTTGCCCTCGCGTCCACAATGGCTTTTTCAGCCGCAGCTCGAGCCTGTTCTTGCATACTTTTTCCTGGAGGTTGTTCTGCTGAACTATTTGGATTCATACTAAAAATATATCAATTTTATGGAAGCTAAACAAGGTGAAAGGTGAATTTATTTCTTTACTTCAATCACTATCTGTCTTTCTCTGCCTTCACCGACTGAAGTTGTTGTCAGTTCCGGATAGTTGGCGGTAATAAATTCATGGATCAACTTTCTCTCGTATGAAGAAAGTGATCTGATATAAGCAGCCGTACCGGTTGTCTTGGTCTGATCGGCATATTCACGGGCCATTGTTTCTAATCTTTCTTTTTGTTTTTCTCTGAAGTCATTGACGTTGACCAAGATCTCAACTCTTTCATTAAATTTTTTATAAAGAATTACTTCCAATATTTTTTGAATGGCTCGGATTGTTTCACCATGACGACCTATCACAGTTGAGACCTCTTCATCGGTCTTGATAATAACCTGAAAAACTCCACCATCATCGGCGACCTCGACTTCAAACTTTGAAATCATTTTTTCCAACAATCCCTCTGTTTCTGTTTTTATCGTTTCTATTTTGTCCATATTGTTTTTAAAAAAATATTAAATATTAAAGGTTAAAGGTTAAAAAAGTATTAAACGTTTAGATATTAAACTGTTAATTTTGTTTAACACTTAATATTTAACTGTTTATTTAACATTTAACATTTTAGATTTACTATTTGTTTTTTTATATTGCATTATACCCATAATTGAAAAAATATTCCAATATAAAGCCAAGCCTATTGGCAAGCTATACGAAAACCAACCTATCATAAGTGGGAACATGTATTTCATTTGTGTGTTCATTGCTTTTTGGAAATCTCCGCCGCCATTCGTTTTTTTAACCTCCGAGGTTTGCCCAACTTTTTTGCTTAAGCCAACCTCGGAGGTTTTATCTCCTGAGGTCGGCGGCATTGAAGCCTGGGCTTGAAAATACTGCAACGCTGCGGTTATCACTGGGATCAATAGATAATACCAATCCCCTGCCTGTTTTGGTGATTTGACCAGATCTAAACCAAAGAACCAAGAATTAATTGAATCTATTTTCAAAAATGAGAAATATAAAACTTTATTTATGGCCGTGATTGTTTTTTCGGCATGACCGTTCAACAAGAAAAGATTTAAAGTGTTATAGAGTGCAATAAAAACTGGTAATTGAAGGATCATCACTAAACATCCTGAGGTAGGATTAATACCGTGTTGTTGATACAATTTCAACTGTTCAGCCTGCAATTGTTTTTGATCATTTTTATGTTTTGTTGATAGATTATCTAAATGAGGTTTTAGTTCCTGCATTTTTTTAGCTGTTTCCATTTGCTTCTGGAAAAAAGGTTGAAAAAGTAATCGGACCGCAACTGTCAAAGCAATGATCGCAAAGCCAAAAGCTCCGGGAAGTTTGATAAATAAAAATAGTTTATAAAAGACAACGAGTAGATTTAAAATTGGATGGGCAAAAAACGGATCAAATATATATTGAACGAATGCTTGCATAATAAATTTCTAATTTCTAATTATTCTAATTGACCTAAATAATTACCAATATCCAATTGGGGAAATTGGGATTTATTTAGAGTAATTAGATCAATTAGGTTAATTAGGTCAATTACACTGTAAGCTTAGCTCTCCCTCTCCCTCTTCTTCGTTTCAAGACTTTTCTGCCATCATGAGATGCCATTCTTTTCAAGAATCCATGAACTTTATTTCTTTTTGCCTTTTTTGGCTGCCA
>JANLIS010000004.1 GCA_024653985.1 Candidatus Roizmanbacteria bacterium | reverse complement strand
TTTTATGACGCTCTATCCATAATTCTTGATACGGTGAACCAAAAGCAACGAATATCAAATGGGGCTTATAAGCGGTCACTATTGAAAAAATCTTATCTTCCTCGTCTTTAGTTGGATTTTGAATATTCGCTATGCCCTGTACACCTTTGAATTTAGCCTCAGTAAAATGGGTACCATAGCACTTAGCTAGTTCAAGTGCTAAATTTTCTTTACCGCCAATCATTAGCACTCTTAAGCGTCTCTCTGACGCCATCTTTATCAACTCTTCCATCAACCCTACTCCAGTCACCCTCTCACCAACATCAACATTAAGCCATCGGCCCGCCAGGACAATCCCAATACCATCAACGATTTTTATTTGGGCTGTCTCAACAACCTTTTTAAACAATGTGTTTTCGATGGTGAGAACCATGTTCTCGGGGTTAAGGGAGACAATGTGAAGATTTCCGGTTGGTTTGCCTATGTATAATAAGATTTTATCTAGGATACTGGATTTGGTCTCCGGCAAAATGGAGATTCCTAATATTTTATTTTCTTTCATTATTGGGTAATTACTATAAGAAATTAATAATTAAGAGTTAATAGTTAAAAGTTGTTATTTTGTTCAAATATTTTTATAATCATATTACTTGTTTTATAAATCCAAAACTAATTAACACTACCAATTCATCTTTGTTATTTTAACAAATACTATATGATATGTTCTTTTTAATTTTTAATTAAACTCTTAATTTTTAACTCTTAACTTTTAACTTTGCCTCATTTACTATCGGATTGTTTCCTTAAAACTATCTAAATTCTCTATAGCCATTCCAACTCCCCGTATTACACAAAATAAAGGTTCATCAACGACGAAAGATGACACACCGGTATAATAAGTAATATAACGATCAATGTTGGTGAGTAAAGCAGTTCCTCCTGATAAAACAATTCCTTTATCAACAATATCTGCGGCTAATTCAGGCGGCGTTTGTGAAAGAACCTCTTTAATTCCGTCAAGGATCGCCTTTAATGGTTTGGTTAAAGCTAAATTTACGTCTTTTTCTCCAATTTCAAATATTTTTGGCAGTCCGCTTTGAAAATCCCTACCTTTTACCTCCATTTTACGCTCTACCGAATCCTGCTTATCACTTATCAATGCATTACCTATCTTAATCTTTATGTCTTCCGCTGTCCTCTCCCCAATGATCATATTGTGTTTTTTTCTAAGTTCCGTCATTACCGCTTCATCTAATTTTGTTCCTGCAACCCTGACGGTTTTATAAACGACTAGCTGTCCTAAAGAAATAACAGCAATTTCTGTTGTTCCGCCGCCAATGTTGACGATCATCTGCCCGGAAGCCTGGGATATGGGTAATTTGGCACCTATTGCAGCGGCTAACGGTTCTTCAATCAAATAGACATCAGAAGCACCAGCCTGCTTACAAGCGGCAACAACCGCCCGTTTTTCCACTTGGGAAGATCCTCCGGGAATAGAAATCATGACTTCTGGCCAAAAAATAGCTGACCTTAAGCCTTTTTTCAAAAAATACGTGATCATTGCAGAAGTAGTTGTATAGTCGGCAATCACACCTTCCTTCATCGGCCTTGAAGCTACGATTGATCCGGGCGTCCGGCCGATCATCTCTCGGGCTTCTTCACCAACAGCCAGTATTTTTTTATCCTCCAATGAATACGCAACAACCGTTGGCTCATTTAAGATGATCCCTTCACCAGCCACGTAAACCAAAGTGTTAGCTGTTCCCAGATCGATTCCTATCTTTTTACGAAAGAACATAGTATGTATAGTATAATACAGTACAGATATATTGGTATATGGTTATTGAGAAAATCTTAAAGATTAAATGTTAATTTTAAACAAACTGTTAAAGTTTATTAAATGTCATTCCCGCGTTTACCCTGTAAGGGGAGGCGGGAATCCAGACTAAAATAACCTTATTTGTTTTTAAAATGTAATTATAGACTTGATCCCCTCCTACGAGGGGATGACAGCCAAGAAACTATTTAACTAATTTGAATATGAAAATAATTTTTAGAATACTATTTCTTTTGATGTTTGCCATTGTTTTGACTACTATAATCGCCTACGCCCGTGGTTATAGGTTTGATCTGGAAAATAGATCTCTTAAGTCAACCGGAATAATTGCAGCGACTTCAAACCCTAAAGCCGCTAAAATCTACGTTAATGGTGAATTAAAGGGTGTAACTGACACTAATTTAACACTCCCTCCAGATAATTATTTAATTGAAATAAAAAAAGAGGGATATACGGGCTGGAACAAAAAAATAAACCTTAAAGGAGAATTAGTCATTAATGTTGATCCGGTCCTCTTTCCAGTCAATCCATCATTATCTCCGCTTACCAATTTAGGTATTATTAAGGCCATCCCGACTGATGATGGTGATAAAATCGTCCTCATTGCCAGTGGTTCTGCGTATCTTTTCGATGCCGGCAAAAAAACTCTCCCATTTTTCCCACCTTTAAATAAGATAGTTGACCTGTCACTGCTTCCAAATATTATTGACTTCAATGAAGTTAAGGTGACCTTTTCCCCCGATCAGAAACAGGCGATATTTGAAACAGAACAGAATAGTTATCTTTTATCGCTTGAAGAAATAAATCTAAATCCCTTAGAGGTAACTTTATCAAAAGAAGCTCTCTTTGAAGCTTGGCAGAACGAAAAGAATAAAAATACCATTAAGATCCTGGAAACTTTTCCAAAAGATTTTGATAAGATCGCTTCAAGTTCGTTTGAAATTATTTCTTTTTCCCCGAACGAAACTAAAGTTCTGTATAAAGCAAAAAATAATACCGAATTACCTTTAATGATCAATCCGCCACTTATCTCAACCAATCAAACTCTTGAAGAGCGTTCAATTATGAAAGATGTGATATACGTCTACGATCGGAAGGAAGATAAAAACTTTCCCGTTTTGCAGCCAAATTTGAAATGGTACTATGATTCTCGCCATTTTGTTGTTGAGGAGGAAAAGAAAATTTCTATCGTTGATTATGATGATACAAATAAACAAACTATTTATTCTGGGCCTTTTGAAAGCTATTTCTTCAATCCAACCAGTGACGGAAAAATCATTGTTTTGACTAATCTTAATTCACAAATAAACGAACTGCCGGACCTCTATTTGGTAGGGATTAGATAAATTTCTAATTATTCTAATTGACCTAATTGATCTAAAAAAACTCCAAAAACCAAATCCCAATTGGTACTTGATGTTTGGTAATTGATTAGATCAATTAGAAATTAGGTTAATTAGGTTAATTTTTATTCTGCCACTCTCACGGCGAAAATAAGTAACCTTTTCAGCGTTGTCCCAGGAGGCCAACATGTCTGTAAGGTAAGGAATTCTCTATTCGTTTTTCTTGTTAAATATTGAACTTGGGATGGATCAACAACTTCCTGACCAATAACTCTATAGACATACCTCTGGCCTTTATAAAAAAGGTTAACCTCATCATTTTTTTCCAATTTATACAATAAATAGAATATTGCATTATAGGAACTGACGTTCCAAAAATAGTCGGTGGAATGGGCAAAAAGGAAAATATGTCCACCTTCACCTGGAAAAGCCGTACCCAATGTATGAGCAACTCCCTTATTTAAAGCATCTAAGTATACGTTTTGATCAGCCGCATCAATATTCGGCTGGACTTTGGCATTGGCACCAATCTTGGGTATAACGATGCTAAAGTTTGGGTCTGTAGGTGTTAAGACTTCAATTGGTTTAATATTAAATGCTTTTGCCAGCAAGCCTTTTCCTATATAAGGACTGTCCTTATTTAAGGACAGTCCTTGTCTAAGTTGTTCTTCGGAGTCGCCAACCACATACTTTTTCTGTATCTTAACATTAACAAAGTATATCAATTCTTCCTTTATCGGCTGCCAAAAAGTTTTTACAATCATAAATAATGAGGAGAGTAATAAAAAATTTCCGATCGTACGAAGAATGAGTATTCGCACGTATTCGTCAGTTTTGAGATGATTGATATGATGACGGATGAGTTGCTTCTTACTTAATTTGGTTGAATTTTTCATTCGGTGCTCCCAGGCGGAATTGGACCACCATCTAACCCTTAGGACGGGCTTGTTCTATCCGTTGAACTATGGGAGCTCAGTTACATTTTACCAAATTAATATGAGTTAAAGCGTGACACTAAATTTTATTCTGTTATAATATTTTTATGTTTATCGTAATTGAAGGTATTGATGGAGCCGGCTGTGAAACTCAAGGCAAAAATCTCATAAAATTATTATCAGAATCGGGAAAAAAGGCTTCACTTATAAAATATCCCGATTACGATCGAAATGTTGGAAAAATTATCCGGGATTTTCTTTATGAATCCAAGGGTTTAACGCCACAGCAACAGTTTCTTCTCTACACAATGCAGTTTGTTATGGATAAAAAAATGATCGAAACAAAGAGAAAAGACGAGATTTTAATTGCCGACCGTTATTTTTCAACAACTTTATGTTATCAAACCCTTGAAGGAATCGATATGCAGATGGCTACCGATTATGCGAAAGATTTTGAGATAGAAGTTCCTGATGCTATTTTTTATCTTAATGTGGATCCTGATATCGCGATCAAACGAAAACATGGCGAAGACAAGATTAAAAATTTCCGGGAAAAAGATTTTGATTTTATCAGAAAGACCCACCAACAATATCAAATGCTCGTTGATAAACAAGTTTGGGGAAAATGGATCAATATTGATGGAAATAAAGGAATTGAAGAAATAACCAAAGACATCTATAATAAAATTACAAATATCAAATGACAAATCCACAAATGAACATCAAATAACAAAAGTTTTAATATTTAAACATTTGTGATTTGTTATTCAATTGTTATTTGAATTTTGTCATTTGTTATTTAACTTATGGAGCGAACACTAATTATTTTAAAACCCGATGCTGTCAAACGCGGATTGATCGGCAAAGTAATTGAGACCTTTGAAAATGCCGGTCTTAAATTAATGGCCGGTAAAATGCTTAAGCCTTCAGCTGATGTAATAAAAAACCACTACCCAGGAACGAGCCAATGGATAAAAGAAATGGGAGAAAAAACCCTTTCTTCTTTCAAACAATCAGGAGATGATGTCCAAAAAATATTTAAAACGGATGATCCAGAAAAGCTAGGTCAATTTGTATACGAACGTTTAATTAAATATTGGATGGAAGGTCCTATCGTTGTTATGGTTTGGCAAGGGCCAAATGCAGTAACTGTCGCAAGAAAATTACGTGGACATACGATTCCAGCTTTGGCAGTTCCGGGAACTTTATTAGCACAATTTTCTTTTGATTCTTCTCCCCTATCAGCATCGCTTGACCGAGTCGTAAAAACATTTATTCATGCATCTGGTTCTACAGACGAAGCAGATAGAGAAATAAAATATTGGTTTAAAGATATAAAATTTAAAGACTATGAGAGAGAAGTTGATCAGTTGTATTTAAAATAATATGAAAAAACAAAAAGCATTATTGATCATAAAACCTGATGGAGTTCAGAGAGGATTAATTGGAAAAATAATTACCCGTTTTGAGTCAGTTGGACTTAAAATTATTGGATTAAAATTTGAAATGGCCACTTCTGATAAGGTGATATCTCATTATCCTGAAACTGAGGCATGGTTTAAAAAGGTAGGAGAACGAACGTTAACTAATTATGCAAAAAAAGGCCTCGACGCCAAGGTTGTTTTCAAAACCGACGATGCGGAGTCTATAGGGAAGATCGTAAAAGGCTGGCTCGTCACTTATTTTCAAGAGTCCCCTGTTTTTATGGCTGTGGTTGAAGGTTATGATTGTATTGAGATCGTCCGTAAACTTTCCGGAAATACTATCCCAGTTTTAGCCGCTCCAGG
>JANLIS010000003.1 GCA_024653985.1 Candidatus Roizmanbacteria bacterium | reverse complement strand
CTTAAACAAATCCTAATAGATATAGTTCCAATTTCGTATCCGATTGGGCTGGTCACAAGCACAAAATGCTTTAATTTAAAGAAGTAATTTTAGTCTGGATCCCCGCCTGCGCGGGGGTGACAATCCCGCCGGAGATTACACTCGTGAAGACGAGTGCGGGAATCACAGAATTATTCACGCAATTTTTATCTCTTTGATCTTATATATAGTTTTTCCGTTCGGCGTGGATATTTCAACTTCATCATTTACCCTTTTTCCGATCAAAGCTCTGCCGACAGGGGAGTAGTATGATATTTTCCCACTGGCAATATCAGATTCGTGACTATTCACAATTTGATAGGTCCTGTCTCCAAACTTGGTTTCGACCGTTACTTGACAACCGGCATCGACCATCCCCCTAAAATTAACCTGCATAATATATGCGTTATCAAGGATCTTGGTCAGAAAACGAAGTCGTCGGTCAACAGAAGATAGTTTACTTCTGGCGACTCGATAAGCGGCGTTTTCAGAAAGATCGCCCATTTCGCGAGCAGTTTTAAGGTTGGCAACGGCATCAGCACGGCCTTTTGTTAGATCATTTTTTTCCTTGACAAGGTCGGCATAACCTTGTTTGGTGAAGGGGGTTTTGGACATAATATTTATAAATTAACCTAATTAACCTAATTATTCTAATTGATCTAAACAATATTCAATAACCAATTGGAACTTGGGATTTATTTAGGGTAATTAGGTCAATTAGAAATTAGAAATTTTTTTAATTTATTAAGTGATTCTTCATCGTAAATCGAAACCGGTAGAACTTCTTTGTTAAATTTTTTCAGTTCTTTTACTTTTTTTGTGATTTCTAAATTATCTATCAGGTCTATTTTTGTCAATAAAATTATTGACTTTTTTTCTAGAAGTCTGGAATTGTAGGTTTTAAGCTCATTGATAACGGTCTTATATTCTGCTGCTAAATTTTGGGATTCAACTGAAATACAGTGAAAAATTACGTCGACTTTTTCTATATGTTTTAAAAATTTAATTCCCAAACCTTTTCCTGTAGAGGCACCCTCGATCAATCCAGGAACGTCAGCTAGTATTTTTTCGTTGTACACACCAAGGTTTGGTTCAAGAGTTGTAAATGGATAATTGGCCGTTCTAACATTTGCGGCTGTCAGTTTATTTAGCAGACTGCTTTTTCCGGCATTAGGAAGGCCGATCAATCCAAAGTTTGCAATAAGCCGCAATATCAACTTAAAATTTCTTTCTTGACCTTCGTGCCCTTGTTCTGCGTGTTGGGGAACTCGATTAGTAGGTGATTTGAAGGCGCTATTTCCTAATCCGCCAAGACCTCCTCGACATAATAAAAATTTTGGACTTTTTTCATTAATTGTAATTTCACCTTTTGTAACAACGTCAATAAAAGTTGTCCCAATAGGCACCTTTATAAGAAGATCATCACCATATTTACCTGTACGTTGATTTGGTCCGCCAGGGCCACCATTTTCCCCAATATATTTTATTCTTGATATAAATGTTTCAAGTTGTGTTAAGTTACTGCTGGCTACTGCATACACATTGCCTCCAGGTCCTCCATTACCACCGGATGGGCCCTTTTTATTTCTAAAAAAAGCCACTCTGCCGGCTCCGCCATGTCCTCCCTTAACCATTATTTTTGCCTCATCGATAAACATTATGATATACATTATACAATGTCATCCCCGTGAAGACGGGGATCCAGTCGATAATTAGTCTGGATTCCCGCCTCCCCTTACAGGGTAAACGCGGGAATGACATTGGACATTAAAATAAATTCTTTTGTTCTTGTTGATTTATCTTCAAATGAGTTAAAGCTTTTTGAGTCAGTAATCTTCCCCTTGTGGTCTTTTTAATAAAACCAAGTTGCAGTAAATAAGGCTCAATAAATTCTTCAACAGTCCTAATATCTTCAGATATTGCTGAAGCGATCGTTCCAACACCCACAGGCGTGTTATTAAATTTTTTACCCAGTATTTCCAAATATTGTTTATCAATGTCAGTTAAACCAACTTCATCTATTTCAAGCAGATCGAAAAGTTTTTCAAGCAATTTTTTATCAATTTCTTTATGTTTATCAACCTCAAAAACGTCACGGGCACGTTTCAAAATCCTGTTTGCAAGTCGAGGTGTTTTTCGTGACCTCAGAGATATTTGGTGAGCTGCCTCATCGGTTATTGATATGCCAAAGATCTTAGCAGACCTTTTTATGATCTTTTTAATCTCGGCCAGATCATAAAAATCTATCCGGAGAATTAAACCAAAACGATCGCGAAGAGGAGCAGACAGCAGAGCAAGTTTTGTCGTTGCGCCGACTATGGTAATTCTTGGAACTGGCAGGCGAACTGTTCGAGCTGATGGACCTTGTCCAATGATAATATCAAGAGAATACTCTTCCATGACAGGATAAAGCATCTCTTCAACTGATTTTGGCAACCTGTGAATTTCGTCAATAAATAAAACGTCGTTATCTTTCAGGTTCGTTAAGATCGCGGCCAAATCACCGGTCTTGGTAATTGTGGCCCCTGATGTAACCTTCATTTC
>JANLIS010000122.1 GCA_024653985.1 Candidatus Roizmanbacteria bacterium | reverse complement strand
GAAAAGTGAAGACGTTTTAAAATATGCCCAAAAAAAAGGAATAATACTTCGAGGAGAAAAAGCCAAACACGGAAGTGATGGTTGGTTTAGGGTGACGATTGGAACAAAAGAGGAGAATAAATTATTTCTAAAAATAATGAAAGAGTTTTTTGAGAAAAAGTGAACTAAATTATTAATTTTTTATTTACAAAAATATATGACGACAGCAAATACTTTACCTGGTGGTTTTACACAAGTTATAAAAATAGAACGCACGGCAGAAATTCAAAAAGCCATAGATGTAGCAGTAGTTTTAAGAGGAGTAGCTAATTTAGACAGATTAGCAAGACTAATGAGAATTGGTGAGAGCACAGCTACTGACTTACGATCTGGTCATCAAGGGAAACTTAAAGGTCAACAACTTAAATAGAGTTTATTTTTCTATCGAGATTGAACTATAGTATAATTTTCAATGAAAAAAAATATTTTAATTGGAGTCTCCAGCGGTATAGCCGCTTATAAAATTCTTGATTTAATTAAGCTTCTTAAAAATGAAGGTCATGAGGTATTTGTTATTATGACAAGAGGAGCATCAGAAATGTTTTCCAAAAAAGATTTTGAAAAGGCTTCCGGAAATAAAGTTTTCATTGATCTTTTTGAAAAGAATTTTGATTATAGGGAAGTTTTAAAAAATAAAAAAGTCGGGCATATTGAGCTAGCTGATAAATGTGATGTGATGGTTATTGCTCCGGCAACAGCCAATATAATTGGCAAGCTAGCCAATGGACTTGCTGATGATTTTTTGACAACGACCGCTTTGGCAGTTACATCTCCAATTATCATCTGTCCATCAATGAATGTAAATATGTGGAGTAATCCAATTGTCCAGGAAAATCTCAGTAAATTAAAGTTGTTTGGTTATCAGGTGATAGAACCGGCGTCAGGAATGCTTGCTTGCGGATATGAAGGAGTAGGTCGTCTAGAAAATGTAGAAATTATAAATAAGGAAATAAATAAATTATTGGAAAAAAGTAATTCAATGAGGGGAAAGAAAGTTATTGTAACGGCTGGGGGAACGGTTGAAAAAATTGATGAAGTCCGCTCCATCATCAATAGAAGTTCCGGGAAAATGGGAATCGCTTTGGCTGAAGAGTGTTATATAAGAGGGGCTGATGTTCTTTTACTTCGTGCTAAAAATTCCGTCTACCCTCGATATTTAATTAAAGAAAAAATATTTGAAACAGCTGAAGAATTACTTTATTTAATTAAAGTAAATATTAAGAATACAAATTTATTTTTTCAAGTGGCGGCGGTTTCTGATTTTAAAGTTGATAAACAAATAAATGGAAAACTCTCAAGCGATCGACCGGTTGGTTTAAAATTAGTTCCTCAAATAAAGATCATTGACCAAATAAAAAAACTTTCACCAAAAACAATTTTGGTTGCTTTCAAAGCTGAATACGGTTTATCAGAAAAAGAATTGATCAATGAGGCGGTCAAAAAATTAAAAGATTCAAAAGCAGACTACGTCATTGCCAACGATATCAGTCGCACAGATAGAGGATTTGAGTCTGATAATAATGAAATCTATATTATTTCGAAAAATAAGAAATTTAAAAAAATTTCTTTGACCTCTAAGCGGAAGATTGCAGAAGAAATTATAGATTGTCTGTCATCCCCGATCTAGTCGGGGATCCAGGAAAGAATGGATT
>JANLIS010000121.1 GCA_024653985.1 Candidatus Roizmanbacteria bacterium | reverse complement strand
ATATCTTCGCTTTTTTATTATCTATATGAAGAATACGTTTACTTCTGAGTCAGTGTGTGCGGGGCATCCAGATAAAATTTGCGATCAGGTTTCAGACGCAATATTAGATGAAGCCTTTAAAGTTGATAAGTATTCCAGGGTAGCAGTTGAAACCATGGTAACAAAGAATTTTCTGGCGATGGCGGGAGAAGTGACGACAAAAGCAAAGTTAAATTATAAAAAAATAGCCAAACAGGTAATAAATGGTTTAGGTTATACAATCCCTGCATTAAATTTTTCTGAAAGGTCTGAGATAGTTGTTAAGATCCATACTCAATCACCGGAAATTGCTGTCGGCGTTGATAATCTGGGTGCCGGAGATCAAGGAATGATGTTTGGGTATGCAAGTAACGAAACACCAGAGTTAATGCCGTTGCCCATCATGTTGGCTCACCGTTTGGCGATGGGAATAGACACCCTTCGAAAAACAAAACAACTCCCCTATCTTCGACCTGACGGAAAAACCCAGGTAACTGTCGGTTATGAAAAAAATATTCCAAAGACGATAGAAAATGTTGTCTTGGCTGTCCCCCATCAAGAGAAAATAAAACTTTCGCAAGTGAAAGAAGATCTATTTAATTTCTTGGTAACTCCCGTCTTAGAAAACTACGGGTTTAAGATCAAACGTGATCAGTTGATCGTCAACGGGACCGGTGTTTGGCATATCGGAGGTCCGGCGTCAGATACAGGGGTAACAGGTAGAAAGATAATCGTTGATACTTATGGCGGAATGGCCAGGCAAGGCGGTGGTGCATTTTCCGGAAAAGATCCGACCAAAGTTGACAGATCTGCCGCCTATGCTGCCCGCTTTTTAGCCAAAAATATCGTTGCCAATAAATTGGCTGGGCGTTGTGAAGTGCGACTTGCCTATTTTATCGGAGCCAAAAAACCTGTCATGCAGGAAACGGAAACTTTTGGAACAGAGAAGAAATCATTAAAGATAATAAATAATTTCGCCGACAAATTATTGGATACCTCTCTTAAAGGAATTATTGAAGGACTGGACCTTAGAAGGCCGATATATTTTGAAACAGCCGCCTACGGACATTTTGGAAGAGATATATTTCCGTGGGAACATGTTTCGATGAAATAAATATCAAATTACAAATGATAAATAACAATTGAATAACAAATTATAAATATTTAATATTTAAAACATTTGTTATTTGATGTTTGTCATTCATTTGACATTTGAATTTTGTCATTTGTCATTTTCTTTTCCTCCACTTTCTTTTCTTTCCGAAGAAGTATTCCGGTATGGAAATTAGGGCAATATGTACCCACCATTCCTGGAATATTTTAGCGATTATTACGACAGATAGCGAAAAATATATATACTTTTCGCTTAGTAAGAAATGAAGAGGTTTGAAATAAATAGAAAAGAAGATAAGGAAAAAAATATTCTCAAAAAAATTTGGGAAAAGAAAAAATATCCGCCGGTCATTTTTTATAAAAAATATCATCTCTCCAATTGTTCGGAAAACAAATAATATCAATAGTATATATCTGTAATTCGGCATCTGAAACCAAGCAAAGATCATTACATTTATGTACCACCAAGTATCAAGAGCTTTATCGTATCTTTCGTACTTTGATAAGGTAAGAACCCTCCGGGATGCGAATTCTATATCGATAACGTCCAAAAAAAATGATAAAATTACTGATAGTAAAGGCCAAATGAACACTAATGGAGCAACCAGAACACGAAGTGCGACGATTAGATAATATAGGAACTTGTTCATACGAATCAAATTATTAAAGGTTAAAGATTAATTGTTAAATAATTATTAAACATTTAATTATTAAACGTTTTTTTGTTTAACCGTTTAATATTTAACAGTTTTTTTAACAATT
>JANLIS010000113.1 GCA_024653985.1 Candidatus Roizmanbacteria bacterium | reverse complement strand
CGCTTATAACCTACAAAAGTGTGTTTTTGGATTGTAAAAACAATCAAATATTTATGAAAGAGATTAAATTTAATTTAAGGATAGATAATAATATGCTTCGTTTGGTTGGTCGGCATTTCTTAGTTCAAAATCAAATAGTGCAAACATACCATCTCTTCCTGCCGTTTTATGCAGATATGTTCGGACGTCTCCGACCGAATATGGTCTGACGGGAAAGCCAACAACTCCTTTAAGCCCAAGTTTTTTGGCGATCTCGATCATCGCCTGCATCATTTCGATTCTAAAGTTACTTCGGCCTAACCGATTACGGACTGCACCAGATGAAAATTCCTCAGGCTTTTTCCCTTGGGGAGTATGTCTGATGACCATTTCATTGTTTTCAATATCAAATCCGCATAGGGCCGTATACTCATCAGTATGAGCGTCAAATTTTTTTATTCCATATTGTCCGTTGATGAAATGTACGCCGTTGAGAGAGGTTGCATTGATGCCCATGCACATCCGCAAAGATGAATCGGGCAAAATAGAATTTCCTGCCAAGCAAGAGGTCTGTAGACCATCGATATTATTGAAAACCGGAAGAATAATTTCGGAAACTCGATTTCTTATCGTTTCAACTCTTACCATGAGGTTATTCTATCAAAATATATCCTATTTTTTTAGTTTGAGACGTATCTGACGCTGGTAATAAACAATATTTTCGATCAGATGAGCCGATCCAAAACTGGTCAGGAAAAACCCGACACTTTCATTGCCCAGTGAAAAACTGGCCAATCCGGCGATAACTCCAAGAACTCCGATCGCAAGCGGGGCAAGCTTTTTAAAGAAATTTGTATCAATGATATTTGACTCGACGTTCCCGGTAAGACTGCCGGGATTCTTCTTTATTCTTTTAAACGATTCATTTTTTAAAATGTTTTGGTCGAATAACGAAGTAAGTAGCTTGCAGACCAAGCCCCGACACCCCAAATTATCTGATTAATTTCAGGTGACATATTTGTTGACATATTATACATACAGCAAAAAAAATAATTCAATAAGACCGATAGAACTTAACAAGAGGATTGGGCGGATATAAACTATCAATCAAATATGTCTTTTGAATATTTGAGGAAAAAAGCAAGTCAGTTTGAAGAAATTCACTTAGGAGTAAAAAAAAGGTGTCGGTTAGAAACCTCGGGGGTTCAAAGCTGATTCCTACCTTCATCGTATAAAAACTTTAATTAATTAAAGTGTAACCTTCAAAATTTGATTCCTATTTTGGCTTTAGCTTGGTATAATTAAACCACCATGATCAAAGATAAAGATGGAAAAGCGTTGACGATGGGCGAGGTTTTTGGAAAGATAGTAAATAGGATAAAAAATATTTGGTTAGAGCTAATCGTTTTTAAACTTCATTTGGCAGGTTGCGTCCCGTTCCACAGTTATAGAAAACTTATCTACAGGATCTTTGGAATAAAGATCGGTAAAGGTTCAACCATTCATATGAAAGCAAGATTTTATGATCCGAGAAATATTGTCATTGGTGAGGATACGATCGTTGGCGAGGGAGCCGTTCTTGATGGTCGGGATAAATTATTGATAGGCAATCATGTCGATATTGCGACGGATGTCATGATCTACAACAGTCAGCACGATGTCAATCAGGAAAATTTTGCTGCCACAAATGCACCCGTAAAGATTGAAGACTATGTTTTTATCGGACCAAGAGTCATTATTTTAGCTGGAGTAACTATTGGTCGGGGGGCGATTGTTGGGGCTGGTGCCGTCGTCACCAAGGACGTCCCACCATATGCAATCGTGGGTGGAGTCCCGGCAAAAATAATCGGAGAGAGGCGCAATAAAGATCTTCATTATAAACTCGGAAGAGCGAGGTTGTTTAGATGAAAATTAACCTAATTAACCTAATTGATCTAATTTCTAAAAAATTACCAAGCTTCAATAAGTAGTTGGGAATTAAACATTGGTTGTTATTTAGATCAATTAGAGTAATTAAAAATTAGAAATTTCAGTCCGCAGTTCCTACTAAATATACAGCGGCCCAAGGACGGAAGTTAGAATAAAACGTTGTATCAATCGCCAGTTTATCTCCCTGAAAAACCTTATAGGAGAAGAAAGCTTTAGCTCCTCCGGCGGCAAAATCAACCTGTTTGGTGACCCCCTTTTTCAAAGTCGGGTCATCCTGATATTTGGGCGGCAATGCCGGAACGACATCGTAGACGGTTGCTTTGGAAACCTCAATCCGCCGGTCATCTTTTTTTCCATAAAATTTAAAGGTCAAAAGATTATTTTCTTTATCGATATCCGTTTCGATCAAAATATATCCAGGTGTGTCATTTTTTATTTTTAGATCAACAGTGGGGGAGTAAACAGTAGCATCAAAACCCGGTTGGGAATCATTTTCATAATAGCCGACCCGATAAGCATGGGCGTTGCGTTCAATGATCGGCAGTCCGGCGTTGAGGGCGGCTCTAAATAAAGTTGTTGAAACTTGACAAACACCACCGCCATCACCTAAAACTGTTTTACCCTCCTTGATGATATAGGCCGG
Source organism: Candidatus Roizmanbacteria bacterium (assembly GCA_024653985.1). Classification (GTDB taxonomy): domain Bacteria; phylum Patescibacteriota; class Microgenomatia; order UBA1406; family GWC2-37-13; genus GWC2-37-13. The sequence continues at coordinate 780 of JANLIS010000113.1, read as the reverse complement.
TTGGTATCCAGTCAGCGAGGAAATATCACCGATCGTATCGTTAAAAGAAAACTCTTTTCCCTTGGGGATCAGGACTCCGTTGAACTTGGAGGCGGCCAGGATGATATTGTGGATCCTCTGCGGGATTGAATGGGAAAAATCGGACTTACCCTCGGCAATAAATTCCTCAATCCCGTATTCATTGATGTCTGACAATTTTATCTCCGGCTTGATCACTTCAGAATTTAAGACGACCTTTTTATTTGCCAAATCAGTTTTCAGTTCATTGATTACCTTATCAAAATCAGGAAGAAATTTTTCCCTCAAGATCTTCAAACCATCAGACTCTTTCCTAAATTCAATCACCTTTCCCTTTTCAAACTTGAACAAAGCATTTTTTGCCGGCAGGTTATATTTTTCCTCAGACGTTGATAAAAAATCTTTAAGTTCGTTATTATCATATTCTATCTCACTTTCAAAATAAAACTTTTTCAGATTGAAAATAGTTAAGACCTTCTGAAGATATTTGGAAGGAGTATTGGTTGATCGGCCGACCAAATAAGCTCTTTCCGCAGTGGTTTTTCCGTCATATTTCAGTTCCAAAGTTTGAGCAGAAAAAGTGGCTATCGGCTCATCTTTGTAAAAAACGGCCACGGAAGTTTTGCTTAATTTAGAAGTTTTATCATCGTAATATTTGATTATTTCTTCCTTGCTTTTTAATCCGAAATTTTGTTTATCCAAATAGACGTTCGGGTATATTTTTGAGCCGATGTTCTTTTCATGTTTAAAGAAAATATAACC
>JANLIS010000097.1 GCA_024653985.1 Candidatus Roizmanbacteria bacterium | reverse complement strand
TCACTTGTAGACGAAAAAAAGATTTCATTATTAAATAAGCTGAAGTCGTCAGGAATTCCATTAAAAGAGTACGTAAATGGCAAAATTTATAGAGGCGTTTTGACTGGGCTGGACAAAGCATTTATTATAGACAAAAAAACTAAAGACGAACTTATTTTAAAGAACATGAATAGTGCAGAACTTATAAAACCATACTTAAGAGGGCGTGACATCAAACGCTATCAAGTTCCTAATAGTGATCAATTTTTGATTTTTATACCTAAAGGTTGGACAAATTTAAATTCCGGCGGTAAAGGTGATGCATGGAATTGGCTCAAAGAAAAATATACAGCTATTGCAAACCATTTATCACCTTATTCTGATGCTGCAAAAAAGCGATATGATAAAGGCGAATATTGGTGGGAACTGAGGGCGTGTGATTATTACGCTGAGTTTGAGAAACCAAAGATAATGTACCTGAAGTTTCAAGTAAAACCTGTCTTTGCTTTTGACGAATCTGTAATTTATCCCAATAGCGCTATCTGGATAATACCCAAAAATGACCTGTATCTTTTAGGTATTTTGAATTCTAAATTAGGTTGGTTTCTAATATCTACTTTTTGTACTCAAATTCAAAATGGCTATCAGTTAATATTTAAGTATTTGGGGCAGATTTATATTCGTACTATCAATTTTGAAAACCCATCAGACGAAGCCCACCATGACAAGATGGTTTCTTTAGTCAGTCAAATACTGGATTTGTACGAACAACAATCGCAAGCCAAACTTCCACAACAGAAAACAGTCCTCAATCGTCAAATTGAGGCTACAGACAGAAAAATTGATGAACTGGTTTATGAATTATATAACTTGACAGAGGAAGAGATTAAGATTGTGGAGTCAGGGCCATGACAGTTTGAGCTTTAAATGACAGTATTCTTGAAGAGTAATATAAATAAGAAATTTTCATATTAATAGTTATGTGTATAAGGAAACAATAAGAAATGAACAAAATTGAAGAACTAAAATTCAATGTGGATGCACTTTTACATGCTGTAAAGGAGGACAGGAAGTTTTTCGCCTCGATTTATAACTTCGTTGAAAAGCTGAATACCCTATTAACAAGCAAGTCTCAAGACGCAAAAAAAGAAGAAATACAATTTCTTGCTAAAAAGATTGAATCATTCTTTAATAATTATCGATCTTCTGATGCCTTTTATATACCGCCACACCAAACATCACAAAGCGATGAAACTGTAAAAGACATATTTAGGCTATCAAATGAAATAGCTGTTTTACCTGAAAATAAATTTCAAGGGCTTAAACCAAAAACAACTAAATCAGGAACAACTACAAAAAACCCAAAAAAAACTGCATGTGTGTTCATTGGTCATGGTCGAAGCAAATTATGGGCAAGACTACAAATATTTCTCCAAAATGATCTTCAGCTAAAAACAGTGTCATACGAGTCTGAATCCAGAGTTGGGGAATCAATTATTCCAATTCTAAAAGAAATGTTAGATCGAGCTACTTATGCGGTACTTGTACTGACAGCAGAAGATCAAACTGATGCAGGAAGTAAAAGAGCAAGACAAAACGTAATTCATGAAGCCGGTTTATTTCAAGGGCGCCTAGCCCCAGTTTACAAGTTATATGAAAAAACTGATACAATTCCTTATGTTTGTTGGGCTTATGACAATGCAAATGTATTACCCTCTTTTTGGTTAAT
>JANLIS010000082.1 GCA_024653985.1 Candidatus Roizmanbacteria bacterium | reverse complement strand
TTTCCTGACTTCTATCACCTCATAAACTCCGTGCCTAAATCTTAAATTCGGGGGCACTAACTATCTTTTTGTGGATAATGAGAGTATGAGAGTCAGAATTGTTCCAACTTTTAAAGGGAAATATACAGTACAAGTTGTTTCTAAATATTCAGGAAAATTAACTGTCCACAAACATTTAGGTACTTTTGCAACGGAAGTTGAAAAACAAAATCTAATAAAAGAAGCTAAAGAATATATTAAGACTCAAACAGGTCAAGAAGAACTTTTTTCAATACCACAAAATCTCCAGCTTAAAAATGTAGTTATCACTCAAAGTAGGCCATTGTTTCTTTACCGCCTACTTTGTCGTATATACAATCTATTTGGCTTTGATCAATATGACGATTCCCTCATCAGGGATCTGGTCGTTGCCAGGGTCTTTCAACCTCAATCAAAAAGGGAAACAAGAGAAGTAATGTCTGATTTATTTGGAATCGATTATTCCATAATTACCATTTATCGTCATCTAAAAAAAGAGATCGATCATAATCTAAAAGATCAATTCCAGACAGCTTTAATTAACTTTGCAAAGACCGGTTTGAATGACAGTCTTCATTTAGTCTTTTATGACGTAACAACCTTGGCCTTTGACAGTCATGCAAAAGCAGGACTTAAGGATTTCGGGTATTCTAAAGATCATCGCTTCCAGGATGTCCAGATTGTTGTTGGACTGGTCGTTAACCGTGACGGTTTTCCATTGTATTTTGATGTTTTTAATGGAAAAACTTTTGAAGGAAAAACATTTGTCACAGTTGTTGAGAAAGTTAAAAAGCTTCTAAACAACCCCGATTTAGTCGTTATTGCCGACGCCGCCATGATAAGCCGTATCAACGTTGAAGAACTTGATAAAAGAAAAGTTGGTTTTATCGTGGGAACAAGACTTGCTAATCTACCACTAAAGCTACAAACACAAATTTCAAGTGAAGTTTCAAAGATTGATTTAAAAACAACAACTGTTAAATATTTAAATCATCGGCTCATCTGTCAGTATTCAATATCCCGAGCTGCCAAAGACAAATCAGATCGAGAAAAACAAATTGAGAAGGCAAAGATTATCATCTCTTCTCCCTCCAGAATCTCCAGTCGTTTTCGCTTCGTTCAGTCAATCAACGGCCAATATGAGGTAAACAATACGTTAATCGAAAAGGCAAAAAGACTTGAAGGAATTAAAGGGTATTTAACCAACACCAATCTTCCCGAGTCGACCATTATTGAACGTTACCATGATTTATGGCGTATTGAAAAAGCCTTTAGGATAACAAAAACTGATTTGGAAGCACGACCAATATTCTTGCGATTGGATAAAACCATCACCTGTCATCTGATTATTGTTTTTGCCGGACTGGCAATAGTCAGATATCTTGAAATTAAAACTAACATGAGCATTAAAAGAATTCTAAAAATTGCTGGAAAAGTTTTGACACACGAAGTTAAAAACTCTGTAACAGGAGAAAAAGCCTTGATTGAGACAACAATCATCGATGAAGAACTAAAGCAGAAAGTCCAGCTTTTAAATTCCTTGGGACACTAAATGATAGAAGTCAGG
>JANLIS010000066.1 GCA_024653985.1 Candidatus Roizmanbacteria bacterium | reverse complement strand
TAATTATTCTAATTGATCTAAATAATAACCAATTACCAATGAACAAATTGGAACTTGAGAATTTTTTAGGTTAATTAGGTCAATTAGAAATTAGAAATTCTTTAAGATATGGGAAAAGTTAAACCAAGATTGATCGGAGACACGGAAATAGAAGAAAAACAGAAAAAAGAACAAAAAGCCAAGTCAATGGAAAAAAAAATGTTAAAAAAGAAGGACGTCAAAGATGATGAAAATGTAGGGGTCGGGCATGACCGACCCTCTTCTGAGGTTGTTGTTGAAAAAAAGGGAAAAAAATCTAAGGTCAAGACCGCCTTCGTCAAGACTTCGGCGAGTCGAGGTAAAAGTTATTTGGAAGCGAGAAAAATGATTGACAGAAATAAATATTATTCACTGGAGGAAGCAATTTTATTATTAAAAAAAATCAAACCACCTAAATTTGATCAATCGGTCGAACTTCATTTCGTTATGGACGAAACGGGTCTAAAAGGGGAGGTTGAACTGCCATTTTCTACCGGTAAAGTTGTTCGTGTGAAGGTGGTTGATGATAGTGTTTTAGGAGATCTTGAGAAAGGCAAAATAGAATTTGATGTTTTGGTTACTCATCCTTCTTTTATGCCTCGTCTTGCCAAATTTGCCAAGGTTTTAGGTCCAAAAGGACTTATGCCTAATCCAAAAGCAGGAACAGTATCAACAAAACCTGAAGACGTTGTAAAAAAATTTGAAAAAGGAATGTTGAGATGGAAGACGGAGGCAAAATTTCCTTTAGTTCATCAGATGATCGGTAAGATATCAAGTAAAGAAGGCGACTTGATTGCAAATGCTGAAAAATTTATTGGAGCCGTCGGCAAGACCCATATCAAAAACGCTTTCATTAAGACGACCATGAGCCCGTCCATCAAACTTGAACTAAATTAAGTTTTTCGGAATACTACCAATAAACTAATAAGTACCAATACTACCAATGTCACCAATCCGACCAATAAATAATTCAATAAGCCAATGATTTAATTACTTTATAGGTTTATTGGTATTATTAATAATTTTGCTGACGATCATTAGTATTTCGTGGCACTCTTGAATATAGAGGTTAACAACTTGTTCTGATAATAAAAAACTATCTCTTATAAAAGATAACCAATATTTTGTTTCTTTAGTTTCTTTTCGAACAATAGTATATTTTGCTAGAAAATCTTTTTTTGTTGCCGATGCATCGGCTTCCTGATCGTTTGCACCCATTGAGGTTAATGAAGAACTAATCTGTTGAATAATTGGAATATTTTCAACTGTCTTTGGAATTTTTTTAACTACATCACGAAAACAATTAACAACAAAGTTATAAATTCTCTTATGAATATCTTGCGGTGTATTTTTATATTTATTCATTGGTTTATTTTTAAATTTATTGGATTATTGGCTCATTGGTATTTATTGGTAGTATTAATTAGCCATAAGCTTTTGTCAATCGCTTATAACCTACAAAAGTAGTCTATCGGGTTGTTAAGAAGCTATTAATTCATCGATATGCCAATACAACCGCGTAGGTTGTACGAGGCTAATCTATCATCAATTTTTTTATATGTTTTAGTTTTCTTTGGTAATCAATATTATTCTCAACAAATTCTTTGTAGTCTAAGCAAGTATTGATCGATATTTCCCTGATGTATTCCGTCAAATACTTTTTATTGCTAATCATATATTTATATGATGATAAATTCCAACTTTCCGGGAAATCAACGAGATAATTAGTAGTTGGATTTAAATGGATATAACGGGAAACGTGTAAAAGATGTTCATTACTTTCAATAATTACTGATTTAAATCGAGATTGCCATAAAGGACCTTTACGATTATTTTTTATATTAAAATATCGACTAAAACTATTTTCTACATTACTCAAATACATTGAAAATTTATTGGCA
>JANLIS010000063.1 GCA_024653985.1 Candidatus Roizmanbacteria bacterium | reverse complement strand
TTTTAGTAAAAATATTATTATAAATGCGATCAGGATATATTCTACCACAGTCTTTAAATGGAGGGTCTCATTGCTTATATGATGGAATATTCCCCAAACGATATAAAAGAAGGCAAAGGAAACAAGGATAAAAAACTCAACAGCTCTTTGACCGCGAAAAAGATTTAGAAGGATCAGAAAAAATATCCCAGCTGTGATAAGTAGTAGATAGTCCAATGAATGATTTTTGAACTCTTTTTTTAAATGGGGATAAAAGTGTTTGGCCATAGTTTAGATAATCGTGCCGATCGTTGACATGAACAGTCCGATCAGTATAAAAATAACAAATAATATATGGGCTGTATTCTTTCCGGCAATCCTTATGATATTGAATTTTGAGGCAAAATAGAAATCAAGGGCGAGGGATAGCAGCAAGAATAACATAAAGATAACATTCAAATTGAAAGTAAATTTAAAAGCGCTCACCTTTGGTTGAACGGCAGGAACATTTTGAGTAGTTTCACTGGCTTCAACTGCAGGAGGTGCAAAAGAACTATCCAATGGTTTTCCGAATTCCTGAACGACCAAAGTGGTCTGCTCGCCGTTTAAAACACCGTTAACTATCGCATATCCAACTTCAGTATATTCCCTTTTCAATAAATTATCCCGATGTGTGGTCGAGTTCATCCATGCATCAACGACTCCGTTGCTAAACAGAAAATTTTTGGCTAAATTTTCACCTGCATATTCATATTTGTAACCGGCTCCAAGAATAAAGTCCCAAGGCGTTTTTCCATCAGGAGAGTAGTGAGACCAATAATTTTCTTGAAACATATTTTCGGCTTTTTTTTGAGCAGCCACAGACAAGGTAGAGTTTATAGTGAGTGGAGATAAATTATTTTTTTGTCGTTGTTCGTTGGTTAATTGAGCAAGCTTCTCAATGGTAATGTCGGTTGCAAACCCCAAAACATTATGAATACTACCTTGCTTAAATGCGATCATCATTAAAAAAGCGATCACCAAATAAACCGTCAAAAAGTCGGTATGAAGACTCTTAGCCCTAAAATTATTTTCTTCATGAGGGACGAAGAATCGATGAATAAAAGTTTTTATCTTTTCCATAGGATAATTTCATTTTAAATAAAATGGAGCTGATAGTCAAAAGGGAATAGGATACAGAAATAATTGTTAAAAAATCGATCATGGATTCGTTATCCGGAAGATCGATCATCAACTCATCAGTTACACCCAAAATTTTACCACCATTAAAGCTATTCATAATGATTACGGTTGGATGATTTGAGCTCCGATGTATTGATACATCGGAGTTATTAGCCTTAACAGTTGGGGTTTTTGTTTGAACTATGATCGAGGTTGGTGTTATTGTTGGTGTTGGATCTATACATGGGTTGTTGATGGAGCTTTTACTGGGTTCTTGGATACAAAAATCATCAGAATCCAAATTAGTTCTGCCTAAGGTTTTTCCCTGATCAGTTTTATTATATTCAAGGTCGTCCTTTAAATCTTTTTTATGATCCAATAACCTGATATTATCTCCGTCGTTATTAAATATAGAAGTTGAGAGATCAAAAACCGCATAGCTTTTTTTACTGATCTCTAAAGAAAATATTTTAGGAGTTGATCCTGCATTTTCCAGGTCATCAATATACCAATCATTTAGCGAAACTGAAAAATCATTATCGTTATATATCTCAACCCATTCTTTTTCGCCGATTGGTGGATTGACCATTACTTCGGAAATATAAATGTTGTCATATGTACCCGCCTTCGCCGTTGGCTCCGGCCCGCCTTCACTCGGCGAGGCAAGCGAGGCAATGGGGGTCGGGTTTTCCAACCCTTCCGTTGGTATGATTGTTAATGTTGGAGTTAAGGTTAACGTTGGTTCCAGCGTTGGCGATGGTGTCAAAATTTGACAAGCTATTTCATTGGAAGAGTTTTTTGTTAATGTGTTTAATACAAACCAACTTCCATTACCGTTTGGACATTTAACATAAGTTTTAGTTGAGTCAAAACTGGCAGAATATGTGGCAATCTCAATTATGTCTCCCAGATTATTTTTAAAAGATATTGTATCGCCAATATTATTCAAAACAGAGGAAGAAGTAGCCAAAACAAAACCAAATGGTAAAGCGCTTTGTGTTGAGATTTTTATTTTATTGCCGGCTAAATCTAAGAGCTGGTATTGAGAAATATCGACTGTCTGATTTTCATCATTATATAGTTCGATCCATTCATATTCGCCCGATGGTGGGGCTGGATAAATCTCATTTAATTTTAAAGAAGCAGAAACGTTTTTGCTAAAGATTAAAACAAACAAAAATATGGTAATAAAAATTAATCTTTTCATAGGTAATTATCGACTGGATCCCCTCCTGCGAGGGGATGACACAGATACCACTTTATGGACTTTATGGACTTTATAACTTTATGGACTATTTTAGTCAACCGCTTATAGCCTACAGAACCACTTTATTAGACTATAGTAAAGCCATTATTTGATCAATGGATACCCTAAAGTTATCTCTCGTCCCTTGAAGCCCAGAGGGCAAAGTGGGACAACCTACAAAAATACAGAAATAGGTTGTAGAGACGGGAAAATTTTGATGAATACCTTATCTATTGAACATGTAGGTAATAACTAATTAGACCGTTTCCATGATCAATATACTTGATATTTATATTTGAAGAGCCTCCACAACTTTGAGATGAGCTATATAAGGTTCCGTCAGAAGGAGCCCTTATTACCGCACTGCCGTTACTTACCATATCAACTCCAGTATGAATTCCACCACTATATTTATATCGCCATGACCAGGGAGTGGTCCCATATCTTTGAGTAACAATTATAGGATCAGACAATGGCCAATCCCAAGAACCACCGCCAATATTATTAGTTCCACTATTTTGTTCATCATCAACACTTTTTGAACTTAAATAATTTTCAGGATTAGCCCATGAATTATTTTGTTGAATTTCAAAATGAAGATGAGCACCTGTTGAACACCCAGGATAGCCACTATTACCTACAAGAGCGATTGGGTCACCTTTCTTTACTGGGCCAATCTTTGAGCCTGTGGCTATAGCTTGCTTTACTGCTTGATATTCTGCTAAGGCTTGTTGTAACAATTGTTTATATCGAACATTATCATTTTGTGTGTCTTTAATAATAACTGCTTTTTGAGCTATCAGATAATCTAGTTGGTCTTTTTGAGAAATTAATTGTTTTTCTAATTGATCAAGCTCGGCTTTTTTTTCTTCACGTATTTTTTTTTGTTCTTCATAGTTAGTTTTTGTTTCTTGAACTGTATATAAAAGTTTTTGATTATTGTTTTGAGCAGTTTTTAAGTATTTGACTTGATTAAGAAAATCACTAGCGCCTCGACTATCTAAAAGAAGGGAGAAGACTGTAAGTGGTTTTTTTTTATAACCCTCAATAATCCTTTGAATAAGCTGTTTGGAAAGGTAATCAAGAGATTGATCTAGTCCTTCAATTCTTGTACTTAATATATCCAATTCTTTTTGAGTACTTTCTATTTTATTTTCTGTTTCCTCTATCTGTAGTCCGGTAAGATAGGCTTTATTATCAAGTAATTGTTTTTCTGATTCTAAACTGTTAACTTTTTGTTCACCTGATTTTACTAATGTATCTAAGCAATTAATTCTGTCATTACCTGTTTTATCATCACATTCAGCGGAATATATATTTTGCAGAGAAAAAAACAAAATAAAAACTATGAGAAATAGGACGACAGTAGTTATTTTTTTCACCATGGTTTAATTATACCTTCAGATATTTATTAGTGGCGATGTAAGAGGCGACCGAAGAAATAATAGCTCCAAATAAGGATATAGATATAAAAACAATTGCAAAGAAAATATAATTTAATGGCCAAATGACCAGTGAGTAATTAAATACATCAATTGATAAAGCTGTTATCCCCTTAAGATATGATTGTAAAAATGAATGGAAATAAAGAACAATAGAAGAAAATATACCGAAAGATAACAGGGAAGCGGTAAACCCTAGAAATAAACTTTCCAAGATATATGGCTTTCTAATATAAAAATTAGTTGCACCGATCAATCTTAATAAAGTGATCTCACTTTCTTTAAGAGCGATTTTAAAAAGTATCATTGTTGTCAGGACGACGATTGACATCAGGATCAAATAACTAAAAAAGATCAACGCAGAGATTCTTATCGTATTAGTTAAAACAAGTAATTTATCGATAGTATCTTTTTCATATTGGACTTCGTCAATATCTCCCTGTTTTTTCAGATATTCGGCAATTTCGGGGAGGTAGATTGGTTTTTTCGCATATATATCAAGAGATGGGGGAAGAATATCAGCTGAAACCATCTCTAAAAGGAGAGGGTTATCTTTGTTGTCTTGTTTATATATATTAAAAGCCTCATTTTTATTTGTGTATTTTATATTCGAAACTTTACCCGAATTCATTAATTCCTCACGGACCTTAAAGATATTATTTTCTGGAGTTTTGTTTTGAAAATAAACGGTTACCTGTGGTTTTGTTTCCAGATAATTTAAAGATCCGTAAAGGAATGTCAGAGAAACAAACAATATCAGTGTTAAAAAAAGGGTAAAGAATAAGATTAAAAAAGCAGATAACGATTGGTATGGGGTTCTTCTAATTGATGTCCATATGTCTTTCATAGTTCGTATCCTCCCTTTCTTTGATCTTTAACTATCTTTCCTTCTTTCAAAACCAAAACCCTTTTTTGAAATGAATTAACGATGTCAGTATTGTGAGTAGCAATGATAATAGTTTTTTTTCCTTCAAGTTTTTTGAATATTTTCATAATATCCCAGGAAGTTTTGGGGTCAAGGTTGCCAGTTGGTTCGTCAGCAATAATAATATCACGATCTCCGATTATGGCACGGGCGATAGCCACCCTTTGTAGTTCCCCAGCTGATAATTGAATTGGAAAAACAAATTCTTTTTTGGAAAGACCAACCAATTCAAGAGCTTTTTTTACTTCAGTTTTTATCTCTGATTGGTCAGCACCAATAACTTTGAGACTAACGGCAACATTTTCAAAAATATTTTTATCGACCAAGACCTTAAAGTCCTGGAAGATGATCCCGATCTTACGTCTCAGATCAATTATTTGAGAAAAGTTTTTATCGGTTACATCAAAATCATCAACAATAATAGATCCCGACGATGGAATTATTTCTTGGGTGATCATTTTTAAAATGGTAGTTTTCCCTGCGCCGGACTGTCCAACTAAAAATACAAATTGATTATCATCAATTTCAAAAGAAACGTCATTTAATGCAGTATTGCCTAAGGGGAATTTTTTTGTAACTTTATCAAAAGTGATCATAAAACTAGTCTATAAAGTTCATAAAGTTATAAAGTCCATAAAGTAATAAAACAAACTACTTCTCAATTTCAACCAGTCCCACATCCATCAACCAACCGGCTTTTTGTCCTGAAAAAGTCTGTCCCCAGACCTTCACCTTTTTACCAATGTAGTTTGACAGGTCAACCGTACTTGAGGTCAGGTAAGCATTTTGTGAAATTCCACCTGTGCGCTCCAAATGAAAGTTACCTTCACCATCGATTCCTCCCTCTCTTAAAATACCTTCAGCGCTATCTTTAAAAGTTTTTTTATCAACTATCCCAGCAGACTGAGTAGTGCCTTTTGTCTTGTCACTTGTAGTAGTTGTTTTTTTATTAAGACGGGAAACACCAAGTCCGACTACAGCACCGATGATGACCGCAACGGCAATGAAAGTGAAAAAGGAAACGAAGGAAATCTCGTCAACTTCTTTTGTTTCTAAAGTATGAAGCAATTTATTATTTTCCATATGAGATCAGGATAACAACTTTGAAGAAAAATATCAAATATTAATTATTAAAAGTTAAATAATTTTTTAACAATTAACATTTAAGAATTAACAATTACTTAACTTGCTTCAGGTAGGCCTCAATATATCCATCCAGTTCTCCATCAAGAACTTTATCGGTTTGGGTTTCTTCATAATCAGTTCTCAGGTCCTTGATCAGTTTATATGGATGAAGCACATAAGATCTTATCTGGTGTCCCCAAGAAGCCATTGTCTCGGTTTTGAAACCAGCAATTGTTTTGGCTTTTTTTTCCTGTTCCAATTTCCATAATTTTGCCCGCAAGATCTTCATGGCACTATCTCTGTTTTTACCTTGATCTCTTTCTGTTTGACAAGTAATGATAATTCCTGTAGGTTTGTGAGTTAGTCTGACTGCGGTTGAAACTTTATTAACGTTTTGTCCTCCATGTCCGCCCGATCGGTAAAACTCCCACTCAACTTCATCATCACGGACGCTTATTTCTTTATCTTCGATCATTGGCAAAACCTCAACCAATGAAAAAGAAGTTTGTCTCAGTTTGTCGGCGTTAAAAGGAGACTGACGGACCAAGCGGTGGACTCCGGCTTCAGCTTTTAAATAACCGTAGGCAAAATTACCGTAGACATTGATAATTGAACTTTTTATCCCTGCTTCTTCACCAGATACACGATCAAATTCTTCAAATTTCCAGCCTTTTCTTTCAAAAAAACGGGTATACATACGGAAAAGCATACTTGACCAGTCCATTGCTTCAGTTCCCCCCTGACCGGCATGAATCGAAAAGACAACCCCGCCTTTATCATAAGGCCCCGAAAGAAAGAGAAGTATTTCATATTTGTTGATCAATTTTTTTGCTTCTTCAAGCTGATTTTCTTCCAATAATAGCTCCATCATTTCCAGATCTTCTATTTCTTTTTTAAGATCAGTAATTTTCTTCATTGTCTCCCCTGCGGATTTTGGGTCGCTCCAAAATGAAGCTTCGTAACTTTTTTCTTTTAAGGTTTTCAATTCTACTTTTTTTCCATTCAAATCAGCCTTGCTTAAAATCGCCTGATACTTAGCTCTTAATTCTTCAATATCAATTTCCATGAGGTTAATTATACCATTAGAAATAATTGTCATCCCCTCGTAGGAGGGGATCCAGTCTAGAATTTCTTCTTAAAAACAAGTAAGGTAATTGTAGCTTGGATTCCCTTACAGGGTAAACCTGCCTTCGCGGGAATGACACTAAAAAAATCAAAAGTAGTTTTTTATTTAAAATCTGCCCCAAAGATCAAAACAAGGTCAGATGCTTCTTTTTCATCTAATATGGTAATTTTAGGAGCGGTAATATAATCTTTCAGATCATCTTTTACCATATCGCCCAACTGTTTTTTATCGCTCTTGACCTGAATTTCGGTGGTCACGTAATCAAAATTATCGGCATTGTCGGTTAAGATTTCTAGGTAACCCTTTTTTCTCAAGATATCTTTTACCTCAGTAGCTTTTCCTTTTACCCCTGAGCCATTAAGAACTTTTATCTTAACCTCTTCCTTCTTGAAGTTAGGGGTAGGGGTAGGTGTCGGCGGGGCTAAGGTTGGAGTAACTACTACAACATTTTTTTTGGTCATAAAATTTGGAATTTTAAAGTTGCTACCAAATTTAGAGATCAAAACAAAAAGCAAGAATGAAATGGCAAAGGAACCGGCAAATAGAAATACTTCCTTTTTTGGCATACCAATTTTTGGTAATGAAACCTTGTTTCTATACAAATTATTCTTTTTTAGAAGTGAAAAACTTTTATTTTCTTCAGATAATATAAAGGCACCGAAACAAACGTCGTAGGTTAAAATCGGAAAGGCTTTTCCGTTTTTTGGGACAAGCATTTTCAGATAGTCCTCGTAAAAAGTTGGGACGATTCTCTTCAAAGGGTTAGTCCAAACACCGACGGATTTGGTAAAAGTATCTTGACGAATAGTATCAGATTTTTCACCGGAGATTATAATTCTATTGACCTTTTTTTTATCAGTAGTGATTTCAACAATTTTCGCCTTTAAAATATCTGCGATCTTGTCTCCTTCAGAATATTCTATTGAAATTTTTTTATCATCAATCAAGCCGCAAGAATCAAATAAGTAGCCGCTTAAAACATTTGATTCCAATTCTGTATATAAAATTGTCTCTTTTTTTTCTTTTCTTAACGTTTTTTCAAATAATTTAAAGAAGGCCATCGTATCAGGAATGATAGAAACGATCTTAAAATCAATTAGGGTAAGTGCCTGTTTAATGCTCAAAAGGGTTTCCTGATTAATACCGAAATAGGTAACAACCTTTTCCTGCTCTGATTCTTGGACGAAGTAATCACTGGCTAATTCGGTATTGTCAATCGGCAAGATCGAACGGGCCTTGTCAGAAATAAAAGAATTTAAGGCAGATACCGCAATATCAGAGGGGACGGTTGTTCTAAAGAAACTAAAAAATTCTTGAGGAAGAATAAGACTGATCTGATTATCGGCAACCGGTCTGTTTGAAGAGGTGACGACCTCTTTGATTGCCGAAGCCAATAGGTCAATATTTATTATCTTTCCTTTATCAATAAGATCTGACTCATAGGTCTTTTGATGATATAGGGTTTCCTGCTGACCTAACATGGTCTTTTTAAGATAAAGCAGTTTGATCGTATTTTTGTCAAGATATAAATAAATCATGTATAGATACAATATAAAATATAAAGAATCAAATATCAACCCTTCTTGTCAAGCGTTTTCAGGCTCTAAGTGATAGAATATGTCTAGATGGAAAACCAGATTGATGAAATAAAGAGGAAAATAGACATAGTTGAATTTATAGGAAGCTTCATTACCTTAAAAAAGGCCGGCCGCAACTTTAAAGCTGTCTGTCCGTTCCACCAAGAAAAAAGTCCTTCATTTGTTGTTTCTCCAGACCGCGGTATATGGCATTGTTTTGGAGCTTGTGGAGAAGGTGGAGATGCAATTAAGTTTTTAATGAAGTGGGAGAATATCACCTTTATTGAGGCGTTAAAGGAATTAGCCAAAAAAACAGGTGTCAAACTGACATTGAATAAAATTGGAGTAGAAGATAAGATCTGGCAAAAAAAAGAAAGATATTTAGGAATGAATCAATTGGCCGGAGAATTTTTTCATTATGTTTTCAGTAAAACCGATTTTGGGAAAAAGGCACGTGATTACTTAAAAACCCGTCTTTTAAATCAATCCATCATTGATAAGTTTGAATTGGGGTATTCACCTTCTTCGTGGGATTCCTTAAAATTATTTTTGAAGAAAAAGAAATATGAGGAAGAGGAAATGTTGGAAAATGGCTTGCTTGTCAGGAGCGAAAGGGGTAGTTACTATGATCGTTTCCGGGGTCGCCTGATGTTTCCCTTAAAAGACAGCAGAAATAATATATTGGGTTTTTCCGGACGAATCCTTGAAGGAAATGAAAAAGAGGCAAAATATGTCAACACCCCCGAAACCCCTATTTATCATAAAAGAGAGTGTCTTTTTGGAATTAATTTAGCCATCGAAGAAATAAAAAAACAGAAAAACGTTTATATAGTAGAAGGTGAGTTGGATATGATCATGCCTTATCAACACGGATATTCGAACTTTGTTGCCATCAAAGGAACGGCTCTGACCAATGAACAACTAAAATTGCTTAAACGCTACACGGATAAAATAACCTTGATGATGGATGCAGATGTTGCCGGTATCGAATCAATAAAAAGAGGTATAGATGAGGCAGAAAAATTTGATTTTGAGATAAGAGTAGTGACAATAGATTTTGCAAAAGATCCAGATGAAGCTTTGAGAAAAGATCCTAATAAATTTAAAAAGTTGATTGCCAAACCGGTTCCGATCTATGATTTTTTGATTGAGGCAGCTCAAAAAAAGTATCCTGAGGAATCAGCTTTTTCCAAAAAGAAGATAGGGGAAGAAGTGATCCCCATGATAGAAAAGATCACCAATCCAATTGTAAGGACTTTTTACGTAAAAAAACTAGCTGGCGTACTTGAGATCTCAGAAAATACCGTTGAGAATTTAATTAGTCAGTCAAAAAGAAAGAAAAATCAAATATCCTTGAACAAAATAAAATACAGCAAGCCAACTGAAGACAGTCGAGAACTGACGATAAACAAATATGTTTTAAGTGTGCTTTTCCAAAGTGAAGATCCAAGTACAATTTACAAAAATGTTTTTGAAATTTTAAAACCCGAATATTTTTTGCATCTTTCGTACGAAAAGATCAGTCTCTTATTTTTTAAAGAAATGGAAAAAGATACTAAATTTGACATTAACGAATTCGGAAAAAAATTACCTAATGAACTTCGTCCGATATTTGACGAGATATTCTTATTTGCTTCGACTGATCACAATTTGTCAAACGAGAGCTTGGATAGGCTTGTACACGAAATAAAAAAATACTATTTTAAACGGGAAATAAAGAAAATTCTTGCTGAAGAAGAAACGGAAGATAAGAAAAAACAACTGAAGAAACTATCTGAAAATTTAAAAGAGGTAGAAAAAAACCTAATTTCTTTATAGAATAGTAACACCTTATGATAAAACATCACTTGCCAAGGTCCCTAAAAGAACTTATTAACCAAGGAGAAGAAGACGGCTTTTTGGTTCAGGACGACATTTTATTAGTTCTTCCGAATCCAGAAAAACATATTAAGGAGATTGATGGTTTTTTTGATGACGCCCTAAAAATGAGGATCGATATCTTTGAAACTATTTCGACTCGTGATGAAAGTGAATCACAAAAATCAGTTCAAGAGATAGAAAAAGAACTGGAACATTTAGTTGTATTAAAACACGGCGAATCTCTTGACCCAATAAAAATGTATTTAAAGGAAATAGGGAAAACTCCTCTTCTTAAATTTGCTGATGAAATTGATCTGGCTAAAAAATATGAAAAAGGTGATAAAGAAGCCAAGGATAAATTAACTAAGGCAAATCTTCGATTAGTTGTTTCCATTGCTAAAAAATATTTAGGAAGACGATTGTCATTCTTGGACCTGATCCAGGAAGGAAATAAAGGATTGATCCGAGGAGTTGAGAAGTATGATTGGAGAAGAGGATATAAATTTTCCACATACGCTACGTGGTGGATCAGACAGGCGATCACAAGAGCGATTGCTGATCAATCGCGAACAATAAGAATTCCCGTACACATGGTTGATCATATTAACCGTTTCTATAAAACCCAAAGACGATTAACCCAAAAATTAGGCCGAGAACCGACTGTCAAAGAGACTGCAAAAGAGATGTTAATGACTGTTCCCGAGATCGAAAACCTGATGAAAATTTCTCAACAGCCAAGATCTTTATCAACTCCCATAGGGGATGATAAAGAAGCTACTTTGGAACAGTTTGTCGCAGACACAAATCAGCCGTCTCTATATGACAAGGTTTCCCGCGAACTTCTCAAAGATGCATTGAACAAAGTTTTGGAAACATTATCACCAAGGGAAAAAAAGGTTTTGATGATGAGGTTTGGTTTAGAGGACGGAAAACCAAAAACACTTGAGGAAGTTGGAAAAGAATTTAAGGTAACCCGCGAAAGAATTAGACAGATCGAGGCAAAAGCCATCCGAAAACTTAAACATCCAACTCGAGCTCGTAAATTAAAGGATTTTTTGGAATAAACTACCACCTTGTCATCCTGAGCGAGGGAGTGAAACGACCGAGTCGAGGGATCTTTCGTGATTATTGAACTAATATTGCCATTTCGATCAAAACGAATGTTAATAAACAAAGTGAAGAAATCTTTTATACTGATAACAAATGATTGATCGTTCTTATTTTGTTTACATTATGTCAAGCTTTTCCAGCGTTTTATATATTGGTGTAACCAATAATCTTCAAAGAAGAGTTTATGAACATAAGAATGAATTAGTTGAAGGCTTTTCTAAAAAATATAAATGTAAAAAACTAGTTTATTTTGAAGAGTACAAAGATATTAATCAAGCAATTGAAAGAGAAAAACAGTTAAAAAAATGGCGAAGAGAAAAAAAAGAAGTGCTAATAAAAAAACTTAATTCAGACTTTAAGGATTTAAGTAAAGCTTGGTAATTTGTAAGATTCCTCGACTCACTTCGTTCGCTCGGAATGACACATTTTTAAAATAGTTGATTCTTATTGATTTATTTTATTAAAACGTGTAAATTTCATACTAATGAAAGATAAAAAAGGGATCTCTTCTACACAGAGAGCTTTGAATTTGTGGGCGGTCATTTTAATTGCCTGGAGCATTTACAGAACTTATTTCAAACTACCTGAATGGTTTGATGAATTTTTGGCAAAACCTCTCGTATTTGTCCTGCCTGTTTTAATTTATATCAGATCAGTTGAAAAAAAAGATATTTTTTCCGGTCTATTCATCAATAAAGATTTTAAGATTTTTATAAAAGAATTTTTTATTAGTTTTGGTGTAGGGCTGATCCTTTTGTTAACAGCCCTTGTCTCAATTTATCTAAGATTTAAAAAGATCAGTTTTATCGGTCATTTCCCGACCTTTGAGATGTTTGGAATTATTTTTCTTACCGCTTTGGCGACCGGAATCACCGAAGAAATTCTTTCCCGCGGTTTTGTTCT
Organism: Candidatus Roizmanbacteria bacterium; assembly: GCA_024653985.1. GTDB lineage: Bacteria > Patescibacteriota > Microgenomatia > UBA1406 > GWC2-37-13 > GWC2-37-13. The sequence goes on along the minus strand of JANLIS010000063.1, from coordinate 13,831 downwards.
TAAAAGACTGTATGAAGAATCTAAGAATGCTTACTCAGCAAGTTTTTTCGCAAGTATCCTGTTCTTTTTTCTTCACGTCCCAATTCTTTTCGCCAATAATAGGATAAGCGGCAACATGTTATTGATGTTTATGATGACAGACTTGCTTTTAAGTATGGTAAACGGATTAATAATGATCCAAAGAAAAAGTTTGACCGTTCCTATCCTAATTCATACGTTTTATAATGTAGTCATCGCCCTAGCTCTTATTTAATTTCTTTAATATAGAATATCGTTTCACCTCCAACTATTATTCTATTTAGCGATGGTCTTTCACTATCAGAAAAATCATCAGGAAACCCGATCAAAGCAGATGTTTTAGAACCAGCACTTGGATTGGTCGAGAATATGAATTTGTCAAAATTTTCGACTTGCCCAAAACCAAATTTGTCGGGACCAGATAAACTTGAGATCTTCTGATATTTTTCGGGTGGATATTGAAGATAAAAAAGCAAGAATATATAAGGTTGTCCATTTTTTTGGGTGATATAAAAATTATCATAACGGCCATAATTTTCATTCACAAAAGTAGCAAGTTCTTTATATCCTGCCTGCCAACTTCTGATAACGATCGGCCGTTTTGGATAATGGTTCAAATAAAAATCCCATGAATAAAACAATGGTATAAAGTATAAAGCAACCAGTATAAGGTATGAAAAAACGCTTTTTTTATTTAAAAAATTTACAATTCCGTAGGCAGAAATAATAATAAGCGGAATGAAAATAAAAACAGATCTGGTTATTGACACTCCTGCCCAGCTTAAAGACCCGCTGATCGGGGAGAAGAAAAGCATTAATAAGATCAAATATCGCCATTTTTCCTTATTTTTAAACAAAAAGTAAATACCGACGAAAATAAAAAAATACTCAAAAACTGTTATAGGTGAAATGCCGGGATATCCAAATCGGGGATTCTCATCACCGGTCGAAACTAAGAACTGGGGAGAAAAATATTTTAAATTTTCGAAGAATACATCCTTTAATCCTACCGTCAATTTATTATAAATAAGTCTGCTTCCCCCTTCAGACTGAAGTTCTCCCACCTTATCCAAATACCCCTGGTTATTGAAAAACAATAAGCTTTTTATTCTGGCCGGTTGATAAGCGATATCGGTCATTCCAAAAAGAAGGACCACCAAAATAAAGATTAAAACAGACCATTTAGGTAGTGCCTTTTTGAATGTAAAGAACAAGAATAGGAGAAAATATAGACCGGCCCAAAGACGGGAAAAATGATAGCCAAATAACGCAAGTGAAAAATGAAAAATGAAAAATGAAAAATTTAAAACTTTTTGAGTTCGTATAAATTTTAAGAAATAATAAAAAGATATCGTTAGAAAAAACACAGTCATATATCCTTCATGAGCTTGCCGACCAAGCATTTGAAGACCGGGGGCTAAAGTAGATAAAAATGCCGCCAATAACGAAATCCGTTTTTTATTAAAGATCTCCTGAGCCAGTAAATAAATAACAAAAGGAAAAAGTAATACAAATGGAAAATTAACCATTCTGATACCAGTTTCGGTCAACCCAAAGGCTTTGATAAAAGGAACTGCCAGATATGTCAAAAGCGGAAGTTTATAATCTCCAAATGACTTGAATCTTAAAGGTAAAAAATTTCCATATTGGTCTCTACCTGTTTTTAAGATTGAATAGGCATCATAGGCATTGGATGCTTCATCGGCATTTAAAGCTGGGGGAGAGATGTTCATCTTATAAAAAAATAGACCGACAGAAAGTAGGGAGATGATTATTAAAAGAATTGGTGTCAAATATTTTTTAAACATAATACTCTAAAAAAGCTCAGTACCGTATTTTTTCGACCGCCACACCCCACGGGGCCCCTGGCGATAGTCTCAAAAATAGGTATCCTCGCTTTTAATCAAATAGTCCTAATATTTCTTTATCCGATTTGGTAAATAATTTTATAGTTTTTTTTCTGGATTTCAAAATCTCCGGCAATTTTATAAAAGCATCAAAAAAACCAGGAAGAAAAATATATCGGGGAATATTGAGTAGATGTTTTAAAATGAGATCTTTATCAGTTAGGTTTTTCCAATGAAAGACAAGCTGATTTCGGAAGGCCGTTCTTAATATTTTGTATCGGTTAAAATATTTTCCGATGGTCGACTCATGATGATGTTCTACCTTGATGTTTGGATCGTATAGTATTTTGTAACCAGATTTCCAAGCCCTGTAAGACAGGTCAATGTCTTCCCAGTAAAAAGGATTATAAAGTTCATCAAACGAACCCAGATCAACAAATATTTTCTTTTTGAAGATAGAAGATCCGCCTTCAGCCCAAAAATTAGATGATGGATGGTCGATGATAGATGGTCGATGTGAATGGCAGATCAGTCCGTTTTTGAAATATGCCTGGTTGGCTCCGACGATCTTTCCATCCCGTTCTGTCTGGGCAAAACCGACGGCAAACAACTTATCATCATTTGCAAAATATTTCAATTCATTCAAAAAAGAATCATCAGTTAAAACTACATCAGAGTTCATTAAAAAAATATAATCTTTCGCAGATCTCAAAACACCGCGATTGACATTTCCGGCAAAACCCAAATTCACCGTATTGTTAATAACAATTGCCTCAGGAAAAACTTTTTTTACTTGAGAGGTAATATTTTCCAGTGGATTGTCATTAGTAATAATTACTTCACATCCTTCAAAATATTTTTTATTTACTTTAAGGTATTTAAAGAACATTTCAGTATTTTTATAAACGGGGATGATGATGGATATAGGGAATTTCATAAAGGACTCTCTTTCTATAAGGTCCGTCCTTATTTAAGGACGGACCTTAATTAAATCTAAAATAATTTTCTCTCTAAAAACTTCATAAGAAAAATTTTCGTTAACAAATTTTTTCCCTTTAACAATTACTTTTTCTTTTAAAGTCTCATCCAAGTTTATCTTAATCATTTTGTCGATTAAATTTTGACTATCGGAAAAAAGAAATCCATTTTCGCCGTCTTTAATCAACTCTTTCGGTCCGCCGGCATTGTAACAAAATGTCAAACAACCTGATGCCATTGCTTCCAGTGGAGTGATTCCGAGATGTTCAACTTTTTCCGGGTTTATTTCTTCGTTAACTCCAAGGCCGGTGAAATGCCAAAAATATTCTGACCTACCATAAAGTTTATATAGTTCATCAAAAGAAATGTTAACTTCAAAAATTATGGAATGGTCATTATCCGCAAGTTTTTTCAGCTCTTCAAAATATGAAGTATCACTTTCCCTCAGACCTCCGGCCAAAACCAATTTATAGTCGGCAAATTTCTTAGATTTTTTCTTAAGTTTTTTGAAAGCTTTTATCATTTCTCCATGATTTTTACTATGAAGCTGTGGAAAGAACCTGCCAACCGACAAAATAATCTTTTCCTTTTTAATGTTATTTTTTTTGATCAATTTGTCATTGATATACGGAAGAACAACTGTTGAGCTGACTCCCCATTTCTTTAGCCAGGACGAAGTAAAGGGAGAATTGCTGATAAATCTGTAATTCCATAATTTTAACCTGTTTAGTAAATTAAGGTTATAAAGTTTTTTATTTGGAACCATGCAAAAAATGAAATTATTCGTTGCCTGAGAAAAAAAATAACTACCATCTGTTACATAAAAGAAATAATCATATAGTTGAAGATGTTTTAAATTTTTTTTATCCACCCACTTCAATTGATTAATTAATTGTGGTGAAAAGCTGAAGCGTTTTTTAATTTCGTTTGACAGGTCATTATTCCAAAGGATGTCTATTTCAAAACCCTGTTCGGCAAAGACTTCAAGTACGGAGAGAATATGTTTTTCGCCTCCACCGAGTGTATCAAGATATGGGTCATAAAGACCGACCCTTTTTGACCTGTTTTTCATAGAGAAATAGGTATGTAATTGTTTTTGAAAATGCCTGATATATTGATTCGATTATACCAAAAGGACCATCAAGAAAACCTAAATTTTTCAGCAACCGTCGATAAAGTTCGGCAAAAAATTTCCGGAAAAAAATACCTGTTCCGGAACGTCTTTTGGCGTGAAATAAAAGATCCGATTCAATATCTTCAAAAATAGTTGTCTTTTTGACCATACCACTTAGGTCACTGTGAAAATAATGGATCAATGGATTTTTCAGATATCCAAAAGAACCTTTGATCACCGGTGTGGAATGAATTCTTTTTGGCCAGTTAATAAAATATTTTTTATTGATCAACCTGATCTGATGATCAGGCCACCAGCCGCCATGTTTTAACCATTTAACACCGGCAAAAATGTTTTGGCGGGGGATTTTATAATGTGTAATTTGAAGGGGCGATTCATGAATCGCCCGTACATTAATAATATTTTTTATTTCAATTATCAATTCCTTTGTTATCCTTTCATCGGCATCAAGAATAAAGACCCAATCTGTCTTGGCCTGTTTTAATCCAAATTCACGGGCAGGTTCGACGTAGTTGGATCTTGGAAAGTTTAAGACAGGGACTTTGTGACCTTTGACAATTTCCAAAGTTTTATCAGAGCTCTCCATGTCTATGAGAATTATTTTATCGGTCAATAATTTAGCAGATTCCAAACAATCATTAATATTTTTTTCTTCATTATGGGTATAAATAATTACTGTGATTTTTTCCATCTTTGGTTGAATTATTAATTTAATATTGTATCATTTTTACTATGGTGAAGGCAAAAATTAATCCGATTGTCATTTTATCTGCGTTAGTCATCATAGTTAGTACTTTTTTTGCTTCTTGGTTTGCCATTCATGGAGATATAGTCTTTCATACCGACATTGCCCGTGATTTTTTGTTGATGGAAGATGTTGTCAGAAATAAGCCGCTTACCCTTATTGGTCCTCGATCAGGTGGAATTCCGGGTGTTTTTCATGGACCTTTATGGACATATCTAAATGTTCCCGCATTTATAATCGGGAATGGCAATCCGGCAGTTGTAGGCTGGTTTTGGGTCCTTCTTTATTTAGCAGGGGCTTATATTTCCTATTATGTAGGTTCAAAAATGTTTTCTAAAAATGTCGGCTGGGTCGCAGCTGCAATTACCTCAGCTATGAGTGCTTTTTCTGTACCCAGTTTTTTTAATCCATACGGAGCTGTGATGCTGACACCACTTTTTATATATCTGATCTTCAAATATATAAAATCCTCTAAACTTTTTGATCTTTTGCTATGTCTATTGACGTTGGGATTTGTAATCCAATTTCAGATGGCTTTTGGTGTACCACTGCTAGTTTTATTATTACCATTGCTCATATTTGTTATTTTTAGGAACAAAAAATATTCTCATATATTTGGTCTGCTTATCTTATTAATACCACTTTCAACATTCATACTATTTGATCTTAAACATCAATTTTTGCAAACAAAATCCGTTATGAATTATATTTCTGGTAAAGAAAACATCGGCAAGGTTGAAGGTAGTTTTTCAAACACTTTTAAAACAAGGATAGATTCAATGCTCAGTATAGGTCCAAATTTTCTAGCTCAAGAGAATATTTTGGTTAAGAATATTATTCTTTTTATATTTTTGATTGCTTTTTACCAAACTTTGAGAAATAAAGAGTTTAAAAACTACAAATTATTTTATCTTTTATTTTTGTATTTTTATATTGGCTATTGGTTAATGACAGTCTTCTATAAGGGAGTGATGTGGAGTTATTATTATTGGCCATTCCTGGGTTTGATCGCACTTGTTACGGCTACTTTTGGAAAGCTGATAGACAGGAGAGTAATTTATCCGATCTTAGTTGCCCTTATAGTTTTTAACTTATATATTGGATATAAAAACGGATTTAAGCCAACATCATATTTCGGATCAGATAATAGTTCCTGGCGATTTAATGAAAGTGCTGCGGATTTCATATATCGAGATGCTCCAGCAGAATTTGGATACTATATTTTTACTGCTGATCAATACGGATATCCATCCAGATATGCAATGAACTTTGTCCAGACGAACTATAAAGATAAAAAATCCTTTTCATACGAAAAAAAAGCGGTGACATATCTTTTGATCTATCCGTCAAACAATCCAACCATTAGTGACGGTTGGTGGAAGACCAATAAGGTAAAGATTGATCAAAAACCGGAAAAAGTATTTACTTTCAAAAACAGTAATTTTAGAATTGAAAAATATGTTCTTTCATCAGAGGTAGTAAACGATAAATCTGACGACACTTTGATTCATGACCTGATCTTTAGGTAAAGTTGAAAAATCTTTATGTTGATCCTTTACGGTTTATTCTTATTTATTCTTACCACATATTCATATTCTCTTATTGACCTAAACCTGACGTTGATAAACCATCCTCTCTGGAATGCCTTCCGTGATTGGATAATCCAACTCGGGTACTTTCATCGGGATACATCTTGGGGCATTTACTTAGCTTTAGTTATCATCGGATTCATTTTCCACTTTATTTTTATCAGGAACAATAAAAAATACAATCCATTTTTGATTTCAATATTAATTGGGGTTGGCTTATTATTTTCATATCCTTTTTTGTCACATGACCTTTTTAATTATTTGTTTGATGCAAAGATCGTTACCTTCTACCATCAAAACCCATATATTCTGAAGGCGTTGGATTTTCCTTCAGATCCATGGCTTCGCTTTATGCATTGGACTCATAGAACTTATCCATATGGGCCATCATTTTTATTGTTAACATTGATCCCTTCGGCCTTGTCATTTGGAAAATTTATTTTGAGTTTTATCTTCTATAAGGGAATAGTGATAGGCATTTATATCCTGACGGTTTTCTTATTGAACAGATCAAATAGAAAATGGGCGATGATCTTTGCCACCCATCCACTCATTCTCATGGAAGGTCTGATAAATGGCCACAATGATATGATCGCCTTATCATTGGCGTTAATATCAATAATGATCTTACAAAAGAACAAATTAATTTATGCAAAAATAATGTTTATGTTGTCAGCAGGGATAAAATATACGACTATGCCATTGATCGGACTGACAAAAAATGGACGGTTAAATAATCTTATTTTATTTATCCAGATGTGTCTTTTGGTGTATATGGGTACAAAAATGGAAATACAACCATGGTACTATCTGATATTATTCGTGCTGATACCTTTTTATACAAAATTACTGATAGACTGGAATATTTTTATTGCCGGTCTGATGTTTTCATATTATCCGTATATAAGACTGGGCGGTTGGGATACGGTAGAAAAAGTGACCATAAAACATAATATTATTATCGTATTTCTGTTTGTAAATATTGTTTATGTGGTAACAAAATATATATGGGGAAAAAAATACAGATCATAATATTTGGGCTCCTTATTTTATTTTTGATAGTAACCAGATTCTATAGATTGGGGGACACTGCGTTTTTTGTCAATGATCAGGGTCGTGATATAAAGGTCCTCTATAATATGTTGATCAATGGAAAAATGACCTTGATCGGTCCGGCAACATCTTTTGCTGGTCAGTTCGGAAACATATATTTCGGATCTTACTACTATTATTTTTTACTTCCTTTTTATCTCATTAGTCAAAGTGCCTACTTTATGACAGGAGTTTTCCCGGCATTGTTCATCGTCGGAGTTCTTTTGTTCTTTTTAGTAAAAGAGTTCCAGTTCGGACAAAAATTTATCATTAGTCTTCTTTTAGTCTTTTCTTGGTTTTCTCTGTACTACACCCGTTTTTTATGGAACCTTAATTTAGCATTCCTGCTTTCTTTTATTCTTTTTTCGGCCTTCTTGGTCTTCAAAAAAAGGATCGTCAAACATGGATTGTTATCTCTAATATTTGGATTGATATCAGGGATGGTTTTTCAGGTCCATTATGGCATGCTGTTTTTATATGTAAGTTTATTGGTATTTTTTTTCAACCAAAGAAAAAATTTATTATTATACCTGCTAGGATTTATCATATCGTTTTTTCCATTTCTTTTGTTTGATATTCGTCATCAGTATGTTATTAGTAAAAATATTCTTAGTTATGTATCTTCTTTTTTCAAATTCAATGGTACAGGAGCATCGATCAATTCTTTAATATCTATCTTTGCCAAGATGTTTGAATATTATCTATTACCTTTGGTATCAGTCAATTATTGGGTAAAAGTTATTTCAGCCCTATCAATATATTTAAGTGTCATAATTTTTCATCTCCGTAAAAAAAGGGAAGTGAACACGTTCATCGCCATGTCTTTTATCATCTTCTTTTTGAGTTTTTTTGTTTTTAAACGGGACTTTGACTATTATTTAGCCTGCTTCATGATCTGGTTCTATATAGGCTTGGGGTTGGCTCTTTACGATTTGGCAAAAAAAACGTTAGGAAGGTATTTGGTGACAGGATTACTAATCTTATTTATCGGATTAAATTATTTTAAATATTTTACATTACCCATAAATTCATTTGGGCTGGCAAAACAATATTTCATCACCAGAATTATAAAAAATAATCTATTAAAAAATAATACGAAAGAACTATCCATCTTGGTTCTTCCACACAGAGATGATGTGAACAGTTTGGAATATTTAATGTCCTTGGATAATTTTTATATCAACCCAAATGCAAAAAATAAGTATATGGTCTGTTATGGTAAGTGCGTTGGTTTAAAAAAAATACTTTATTCGGATAGCAGTATATCTGTCTATGCGGATCGTTGAACTTTACTCAGAAGGTAATTTTTTACGAGATGAAATTTTGTTCTCCAAGGAGCATATTTAAGACCAAATATCACACGGTTTTTTTCCTGATATTTTTTATGAAAAACAGACCCTGATCCTCCTGTAGATTGCGATACCTTATGCCATAAAACTATTTTCGGATCATATAAAAGTTTTAATCCCTTTCTTCGGGATCGCTCACAGTAATCGGCATCTTCAAAATACAAAAAATAATTTTCGTTCCATGGTCCTACTTGATCCCAAACAGACCTATCGAAACTGATCAGGCAGCCGGTAATAAAATCGGTTTCTTCAATTTTTTCAAACTGACCATGGTCTACCGTATCTACCCCTCTGTGGTTGGTAAAAACATTTTTCCAGTCCATAATCCCGCCGGCATACCAAAAAACCTTGCCCAGATCGCTCTTTTTATAACGGGTATGATGATATTCATATCCAGGGGCGTAATATATTTTTCCGCCGATCAAAGATACTGGGTTTTTATCTACAGATTTAATCACCTGATCGACAAAATCATTCGCCATATAAGTATCATTGTTCATAACACAAAACTTTCCGAAACCGCTTTTAATAGCTTCATTGATTCCAATATTAACTCCATATGCATATCCCAAATTATCCTCCTTAATAACAGAGATATTAAGTTTTTTGTTAATAATGGGTTTTTTATCAATAGAAAGGTCAATCAAAAATATTTGAAAGTTTTTATTAGTCTGCTTCTCCAAATAGGAAAAAAAATCTTGCAGCACCTCGTAGTTTTGATATACTGGTGTGATAATCGCTAAACTATGGTCCATGTCATAAATTATATCAAAAAGCATAGCTTTCTCCTTTTCTTGATCGTTCCTGCATTTCTTTTATATATGTTGATAATCTTTCCTAGCGGAAGTAATCTTTGTTTTGAAAAGTCCTGCGGTATATTTTTTTGGGGTGTACATGGCCATGATGGCATTTGGCATTTGGCGATAAGTAATTTTTCTTTTAACAGTTTTCCGTTCAATGCCCCAACGTATTTTGGAGCTCAAATGTCCGGATATAATTATTTGTTTGACCTGATCATTCGCGGCCTATCTTTGATCGGGATACCAGCGATCATTACCTATTTTAAAATATTTCCGGTTGTTTGGTTTTTGATCTTTACATCATTATTGATCGTTCTTGCAAGAAAAATAAAGGACACTCCGGTTTTTGTATTTTTATATCTTTTTTTTACTTTCTTCGTCGGGTCATTCTCATATTTTTTGACCTTATTTCACAATAAAAGTATTTGGGGATCGGCAAGTTTACTGGCTACGTTGACCGTCCATACAATGTCAAACTTGCAGTTTGCATTTTCTTTACCGATCTTACTGGGCATATTGATAATCATCAAAAACAAAAAACCTAATATGAAGTCCGTCTTGATGATCAGCGCTTTGAATTTTATTAATCTGGGAATCAAATTTTACGGGGGGGCGATCACTTCATTTGTAATAATCATATATTTACTATCTTATGTCAATAAAAAAACCTTATTGTCTTCGGTCAAATATTTATTTGTTCTAGGCCTGACATCGATCCTATCTATCATCATATTTTACGATCCCTTTTCTTCCGTAAAATCCGGTTCGGTGTTTAGTTTTTCGCCGTTATCGTTAATTCACACAATTACCGAAGAACCGTCGCTTTTCTATAGCAGACAGTTAACCAATGCCCGTTACTTTCTGATACAGAACGGGATAGGTCCTAAACTTATTCTGATCGAGGCCTTCAATATTGCAGCATTTCTGTTCTTTTATCTTGGTGTCCGGTTCTTTGGTTTTATCTATATTTTTTGGCAGATATTAAGGAAAAAGTTAGACCGTTTTAATTTAAATATTTTACTGACCTCTATTTTCGCCTTTACCCTTACTGCCGTTTTGGTTCAGAAAGGGGAATGGTGGAATGTCATTCAGTTCTTTTTCTATTCAATATTTTTATCAAACATATTTTTAGCTCAATTATCAGAAAGATTATTTATGAGCAGGTCTATCCTTTTGAAATTTTGTGTTTTCCTGATCATATTTTTTGGGATCCCGACAACGATCGATGTTATTAGGCAATACGCAGTATTCCCAGGTAGTTCATATATTTCCAAACAGGAATTGGATGCCCTTTCCTTTTTGAAGTATCAACCGAAAGGTGTTGTTTTGACCCCTATATACGACCCATCTTTGAAACTAAACAAGGGGTTAAATGATCTGTTTAGGGCAGAAGATTCCGCCTACGTTTCTGCCTTTACCGGTAAACAATCATATTTTGCCAATCCTCATCCATTGAGACTTATGGGGATAGACGTCAATCCAAGATCGTCACTAATAAAAAATGGAGATTGTAAAATAATGTCGGAGATAGACTATATATACGAACTTCATACTGATAGTAAAATAAAGCAATTTATTAGCTGTAAAAATGTAATTGTAAAAAATATATTTGCCAACGACCTAGTAACGATTTTTAAAGTTAGTAATTAAAGAAGTTGTCCTAGACTGGATGCTTGTATTAACTGGAATGACTAGATGTTACACCGTAACATTAGGGTGTAACATTAATTGGTTTTTCGAAAAGAAGATATTCAAATGTTTTCCACTGATCATCACTTATTCTTGGAAGAATGGACTTTAATACAAACAATCTTGATGGTTTGTTTTGTTCTGTGATCTGTATATATTTTTCATCAACATAATCTTTTACAAAAGAGGGAAGACTGTTTGCTGAGTCACCATTGACGATAAATTCCGCCGGATGATTCTTAAAAACATTGATCAGTCTCTCTTTATCTTCCTTAATGCTGTACTGCCAGCCGTAGTATTCGATCTGACGGGTGGCCAGATCTGTTTCAGAAACCCAATGGATAAGATTATCACTTGGAATGGCGATCAATCTGTCGCCTGGCGATCTGATGGCTTTTATTGCCATCCCGTATTTATTGATATCATGAAAATTAATATCGTTTTCGCTCATAACGTTTTTTTTGTTCTTGAACGGTGTTTTGGCAAAGAAATTGACAAAAATGATCAATAGCAAGATGATTGTGACAACACCGATGGATATAAGAGGTTTAACCTTCATTTTCTTTTTAAAAAGAAGAGGTAAGAGCATGATGGGAAAAAATATATATGCCCCCAGCCAAGGCAATAGATGAAAGTCATTATAGTTGATCATATTTCCTCTGTTATTCGTCAAAATAATACAAGCAACCAGAAACAAAAATGCCGGCAGGTTTTTCTTTTTCCAGAAAAAGTAGAAAAGATATATATAAATAAAAGTAAGAATAATGACCATCATCTCCATTGAGTTAAAGTTTTTGTGAAATGAAGTTAGCGGCAAAAAGATCATTTTGACATATCCCATGAATCCATTTATCTTGGACATATATGGCAGGTAATAACGAAAGTTATAGACAAAAACCTCTTGGATGTAATATTTGAACGGTACAAAAATAAAAAGGATCACTGTCAGTAAAGCAAAGGGGGAAAGTAGACAAATAATATTCTTAAGATTTTTTCTGTATGAGAATAGCATGGCCAAATTCAGCAAAAAGATTGTTGGCCACAATTGCAGAAGTATAAATGTTGCTGTAAAGGTTGCTACAGAAAACATAACCAACTCAAAGTGTTTAAGCTCAGCTTTAAAAAATAATTTTTTTATGATCATGCCGAACAAGAAGAGCAAAGGGTACACGGCTAATGTTTCCCCAAGCAACAAATTACCAAGAAACCAAAACTTTGAAATTTCAAAGATAAGCATAAATAATATGGCTGCCGGTCCAAAGAAAACTAAAAATAAAAAGTTCCACGATAGGGAATAAAGCATGATCATCAGTCTCTGTCTATTTATGAAAGAAAAGAGACTGTTGACCTTGAATATTTTTTGTCCGACACTGCCGAAATAATAATTTAAAGGCTGATGAACAACGGAAATATCCTTGTAAAGCTTTTTTCCTTTAAGTAAAAAATAGCCGCCGATCATATGATCATTTTCATCGACGAACCGGTCGGTCTGAGCATAATTAACGGTCACTTTATACAGCTGAAAAGAATAGAAAGCGAAGACTAATACTGATAAGACCAGTAATATTTTTTTCATGAGTGACTTGCGTCATCCCCTTGAAAAAGGGGATCCACTGAAAATCAGTGGATGACGATAAATATTCATTCGTCCTAAATAGAACATAAATCCCCAATATAGACATCCAAAACCATAGGTCATACTTCTTGAAAAATTTATTGAAGAAGCTTCGGCAAAATATTTTGTCGGGCAGCTGAGCTCGCCGATCCTGAATTTGTGAGCCATTATCTGAACCAAAACTTGATTATCAAAAATAAAATCATCAGAATTTTTTTTATAGGGAATGGTTGTCAAAACCTTTTTACTGTAAGCTCTCAGCCCCGTATGGTATTCGGATAGCTTTGCACCTGTCATTACGTTTTCCACAAATGTAAGCATTCGGTTAAATACATATTTATAAAGCGGCATGCCGGCGCGAAGAGAATCTCCCGACAGTATCCTCGAGCCCAAGACACAGTCATATAAACCGGTTTTGATCATCTCGACCATGGGGGCAACTAATTCAGGCGAGTATTGATAGTCAGGGTGCACCATAACAACTATGTCAGCACCAGCTTTAAGAGCTTGATCATAACAAGTTTTTTGGTTGCCTCCATATCCGAGATTTTTTTCATGAACAAAAACTTTGAGTTTTATTTTCTTAGCGAGCTTTACAGTATTATCTTTGCTTCTGTCATCAACAAGAATAATTTCATCCGCATAATCTTCCGGGATTGCATTAATAGTCTTTTGTAAGGTTTGTTCGGCATTGTAAGCGGGGAGAACGATAACTACTTTTAACTTTTTCATAGATGAAATAAATTAATAATCTTTGAAAGCAATTTTACTTTCAATTTGTTGTTATTATATAACAACTTTTTGTTAATTAACCAATAATTTGTGTCCTTTAGACCGTCCGCATAAAATTTTTGTACTTCCTGCGCGGTCGTTTCTTTATCAAGGTCAATATATTTCATTTCCTCCCAATAAAAGACATAGACCAAAACATAGTAAAACATCTGTAAAACCGCCAGAACAAATCCATGTGATCC
>JANLIS010000039.1 GCA_024653985.1 Candidatus Roizmanbacteria bacterium | reverse complement strand
GAGCAAAAAAGGTCACCAATAAAAATTGACGTGCTTCCAAAATATGTTTTTCAAGCATCTATTGCCATTGAAGATAAAAACTTTTACCAACATAATGGTATTTCTATTTTCGGCGGAATGTTTAGAGCAATAAAAGATTCATTACTGAGACAACAGTTGCAAGGAGGGTCAACAATCACACAGCAATTAGTTAAGTCAGCATTATTAACTTCTGATCGAACCATACAAAGAAAGATTCGGGAGATCGTTTTAGCTCTTTGGACAGAAAAGATATTTTCTAAGAATGAGATACTAGAGCTTTACTTAAATCAAATACCTTATGGAGGAGCTGTCTATGGCATTGAAGAAGCTTCTCAAAGGTTTTTTGGAAAGCAGGCAAAAAAAATATCCCTGGCAGAATCTGCATTTTTGGCCGGACTACCTCAGGCACCCTCTCAATATTCACCATATAACAATCCTGACCTTGCCTTAAAAAGACGTAATGAAGTTCTTAAGGCGATGTTTGAGCAAAAATACATTAATAAGGCCACTTATGAAAAAACCATTAAAACAAAAATTGTCGTTAAACCGTTTGAGGAAAAAATTAAAGCACCTCATTTTGTTTTTTACATTAAGAATATTCTTGAGCAAAAGTATTCAACAAAAGAAATTGAAGAAGGAGGATTAAAGATAACAACCACTCTAGACTTAGATACACAGGAAGAGGCTGAAAAAATTCTAAAGGATGAACTTGAAAAAGCTAAAGACCTTGATGTCTCAAACGGCGCAGTTCTGGTTACTCGACCTCCTACTGGTGAAATTCTTGCCATGCTCGGATCGGTCGACTATTTTGCAACCGGCAGCGGAACCTTTAATGTAGTTACTTCAGATAGACAACCGGGTTCATCAATAAAACCTATCAATTACGCGATCGGTATTGAGCGTAAACTTGTGACCGCAGGAACTCTTTTTATCGACTCCCCAACTTGTTTTGTTGGTGCCGGACAGCCAAAAGGATACTGCCCTGTCAATTATGACGGTCAATTTCATGGGCCACAAGGTTTAAGGTTTTCGCTTGGAAATTCATATAATATTCCCGCAGTCAAAATGTTAGCTGTCAATGGGGTCAAAGAATTTGTTGCTTCCGCTTCGGCTTTCGGTATAAATAGTTTTAAGGATTCAAAGAACTACGGACTTTCACTTACCTTGGGAGGAGGGGAGGTAAAGATGACAGAAATGGCAACTGCCTTTTCTAGTTTTGCCAACCGGGGAGTTGTCAAAGAGCTTAATCCAATTTTAAAAATTGAGGATAAATTCGGCAAGGTCTTGTATGAATTTAAAAGTCCAAACTTAGTTGTCAATATTAAAAAACCTTTAAACTATCCAAGTTTTTTCTCAATCGGCGGGAAAAAACCTCTTTCAGAAGAAACCGCCTTTATTATTTCCCATATATTACTTGATGATAATGCCCGCTCTCAAGCTTTTGGAACCTCTTCATTATTAGTAGTCCCCGGAAGAGCCGTATCTGTAAAGACGGGAACCACTGATGACAAAAGGGATAACTGGACGATCGGTTATACTCCAAATTTTATGACGGTCGTGTGGGTCGGTAACAATGATAATTCCCCTATGAATCCTTATCTTGCCTCCGGTGTTACCGGCGCCGCCCCAGTTTGGAACCGAATAATGAGATATCTTTTAAAAAATCAACCTGACCTCTGGCCAATCCGTCCGGAAACTGTTGTTGGTAAGCAGATATGTTGGGACTCAGGTGATCTGATGGTTAAAAAGGATGATGGAACCGAAAGCTGTCAATCCCGTTTTGAGTACTTCATCAAGGGAACAGAGCCGAACGAGCCTCATATTTCAAAACAAACTGTTGCCGTGACCAAAGACGATAAGCTGGCTCCCGAAAACTGGCCAGATGTTGATATGAAAGAAAAAACTATCATCAAAGATATGTTTGGTATCTACTGTGTTGACTGTTCCCACGAAAATGAACCGTATCAGAATATAAGGCTATAAATAATTTTGATCATTGTTACATTGTTCCATGGTTTCATTGTTAGATACAACAATCGAACAATGAAGCAATGAAACAACTAATCATTAATCTAAATTTCTTTAATAATATAAAGAACATTGCCATCGTTGGTCTATCTGACAAACCAGACCGCCCTTCATTTGAAGTAGGAAAATATTTAATGGAAAAAGGATTTAAGATTTTTCCTGTTAATCCAAATATTGATAATTTTTTTGGAATAAAAGCCTACAAAACCCTATCTGACATCAAAGAAAAGATAGATGTGGTCGATATATTTAGAAGGTCAGAGTTTACAGAACCGATAATTGAAGAAGCGATCGCAGTTGGTGCAAAGATGATCTGGATGCAGGAAGGTGTGAGTAATGAAAAAGCTGCTTCAAAAGCTCGCACTGCAGGATTAACTGTAATCATGGATATGTGTATGATGAAGGAGCATAAGAAAATTATCAAGTCTTAAACGGTTAAAGGTTAAACAGTTAAAAAAACTATTAAACCTTAAACATTAAACCATTTTATTTAGTAGTTTAGTGTTTATCAGTTTTTTTAGGTTTTAACAGTTTAATGTTTAACTGTTTATTTAACAATTAATAATTAATCTTTAACAATTTATATTCCACTTGACATCATATCAGCCTACTAGTATACTGCCTATACATATGAATAAGATAGGGGAGTTGATCGAAGCTTTTTTGAAAAATAAAACCAATTCTGATATGTTAGATTTTCTAAAGGGAATTCTGACACCACGGGAACTGGATGAACTGACAACAAGATTACAAATTATCAAACTGATAAAAAAAGGTCTCCCCCATCAGGAAATTGCCAGACGTTTGAAGGTCGGCGTAGCAACGGTAACGAGAGGGTCAAGGGAATTAAGATTAGGCAGGTTTTCTAAGGTCCGTCCTTAAATAAGGACGGACCTTAATTAAAGAGAGTCCTTATGAAAAACAAAATAAATTTAAATAATTGGTGGACAAGCAACCTCTGGTGAAGCAGAAGACTTTTTGATGGTCAAACCTCTGCTTCGGGCAGAGTTTTTTTTCTTTTAAATTATTAATTAATTTTACAAAATTATGAAAAATACACAATTTTCACTCAAAGAATCGGAGGTTCCGGAATATTATTTGAATATCTCTTATTATCTAAAAAAATATTTAGGTAAATTACCTGATCCGCCGTTGAACCCAGCCACAAAGCAACCGGCAGGTCCCTCTGATCTATCGGCGATATTTCCAATGGAACTGATAAAACAAGAGGTTTCGTTGGAAGAAAAGATCGCCATTCCCGAAGAAGTTAGGGAGCTATATAAACTATATAGACCTACTCCTTTGATTAGAGCTCATCGTTTGGAAAAGTTTCTAGGTACACCGGCG
>JANLIS010000037.1 GCA_024653985.1 Candidatus Roizmanbacteria bacterium | reverse complement strand
GGATTTCGTTATGAGCCGTATTTAATATTTTATATTTAATTTTCTTAGACAAGTTTTTCCCAACTATTTTTATTAAATCTAAGACGTTTAACGTCTCGTTTGATCCGAAATTAAATGCCTCGCCTTTAACTTTATTGATATTTTTTGCCAATAACAGATAGCCGTTTACGACGTCTTTTACATAAAGATAGTCTCTTATATACTTACCATTGCTTCTGATCTTCAGCAGTTCATTTTTGATTATGCTTTTCATTATCCCCGGAATTATCCTTGAAAAATTCAGGTCACCCTCACCATAAATATTTCCAAACCGGGTAACAACAACCGGAATTCTATAGGTTTTATAGTATGTAGTACTTATGAGGTCAGTAACTGATTTTGATGTGTCATAGGGATGATCTCCTGATAGGGGATAATTTTCTGTATATTTGCCAAGCTTAAGATTAACCTCCGAGGTTCCCGCTTTAGTAAAACCTTTAAGCTTAACCTCGGAGGTTTTCTCCCCAAGTTTGCCATAGGCTTTATCTGATGAAGCAACAATAAGTCCTTTTATCCGTGAATTTGTTCTTACGGCCTCCAATATATTGATCGTGCTAACGATATTATTTTCAAGAGTGTATTTGGGATCTTTATACGCATCTTCAACTAATGCTTGAGCTGCCAGATGAAAGATCAGTTCAATTTTATATTTTTTTATTACGGATAAAAGTTTTTTATTGTCACAGATATCAAGTTTTATGACTGTGCATTTTTTATGCAGGTTCTCTGAAAATAAGTAAGATTTTTTATTCAGGCTTATATCAACGACAAATACATTAGCATTTAATTTGACCAGTTCTTCAACTAGATGTCCGCCGACAAAACCAGCCCCTCCAGTAACAAGTATATTTTTATTTTTCATTTCCATATTTTCCAAGGTGCCTTGCCGCTTTTCCAAATCTTATTTAAATCTTCGTATTCTTTGTTTGTATCAACCGCAAACCAAAACCCTTCATGTTTATATAGGGATAGTTGATTGATGTCAGATAATCTTTTTAACGCTGCGTGCTCAAGCTCTCCAGGTTTTTGATATTCAAAATATCTTTTATCAAAGATCATATATCCGCCATTTACCCAATCTTGAAGGATCGGTTTTTCGGAAAATTCTGTCACTTTGTTTTCTTTATTTACTTTGACTGCTCCAAATTTGAATTTGGGGTGGATGCCGGTCAAAGTGCCGATCGTCTTTTGTTTTTTGTGAAATTTAACCAAAGTATCGATATTGACGTCAGAAACTCCATCTCCGTATGTGACCATAAAATATTTATCATTTTTTGGAATATATTTTTGACAACGTAAAATACGCTCACCTGGTAAGGTTTCAAGTCCAGTATCGACGAATGTTATCTTAAAATTATCTACCTCGGGACGATCCTCAAGATAAAATTTTGTTTTGTGATGACGGGTTTCCAAAGTAAAATCGGAAGTAAAAGCTTTTTGATTTAAAAAATAATCTTTGATGTAGTCAGCTTTATAACCCAAGGCAAGTATAAACTCGTTGTAACCATATGAGGCATAGATTTTCATTATATGCCAGAGAATAGGTTGATTACCTATGTGAACCATTGGCTTTGGTTTATATTCTGTCTCCTCTTTTAGCCTTGTTCCTGTCCCACCACAGAGAATAATGACTTTCATGAATATTATTCTACTATATTTTTATTAATATATATTGAGTTTTTTATATTATTGGAACAGTCCAATAAAGTTGTTTTGTAGGTTATAAGCGGTGGACAGCTTTGTATCTAGTATTTAGTATGTAGTATATAGCATGGGAAAAATACAATCATTTACAGATTTGATCGTTTGGCAAAAAGCTCATAAATTTGTATTGCAAATATATAAATTAACTAATAATTTTCCAAGAGAAGAAAAATATAGTTTGGTAGATCAACTAAGAAGAGCGTCTGTCTCTATCACTTCAAATATATCTGAAGGATTCTATCGGCGAACGTCAATAGATAAGTCCCATTTTTATTTTATGTCTATTGGATCCTTAGCTGAAATACAAAATCAACTAATATTGGCTCGTGATCTAGGTTATATTGAAAACAACATCTTTCAAAAGGTAGGCAAAGAATCAGTGGAAATACATAAATTAATTAATGGATTAATAAGATCTTCATCAACAAAACATAACCCTAAATCTTAATACTAAATACTGAATACTAGATACAAGATACTTTATAATATTATTAAATGTTTAAGCGCTCTCTCAACAAAATGATATTGTATATACTAATTCCAATTCAACTTTTTATCTTTACCTTCCTCGTCCCTCCTTTTCAGAAACCTGATGAACAGGCGCACTTTGAACAATCATTGATAATAAGTAAAGGATTTGTATCCTGCGATAAAAAATCTAACAATACGATGCCTATCGAAAAGAAATATGTTGATTTCATTAAAACGCCTTATCTTGATTTGTTAACTCATGGAAAAGGTAAACTGCCTGTCCAAATGTTTTTAAAAGACCTTTTTTTCACGAAACAAAATAATCAGAAAATTAATTTTAATATTAATCACCTTTGTAGTTTCCCAATCGTTTCCTATCTTCCACAAGCATTTGTCTTAACCATAAGTTCGCTAATTAAACTAAACCCTGTTGTTTCTCTATATCTTGGAAGATTGTTTATGGCCGTCCTCGGATATCTTTGGTTTTTATATTTATTTAAAAAGATCACTAAGAATTATAAACTTATACTTCTTTTTACTTTTGCCTTACCGATGACCCTACATCAGATATCTTCTTTGAGTTATGACATGATCCATATCATGCTTGGTTTAACATTTTTTACACTAATTGTGAATAATCGAGTAAAGGACGTGATGAATCA
Organism: Candidatus Roizmanbacteria bacterium; assembly: GCA_024653985.1. Taxonomy (GTDB): domain Bacteria; phylum Patescibacteriota; class Microgenomatia; order UBA1406; family GWC2-37-13; genus GWC2-37-13. Next base: position 8,464 of record JANLIS010000037.1, on the reverse strand, counting down.
CGCCCCTACAAAATATTTTAAAATGTTTTTTGTTTTGTTTTTATTTTTGCTGAGCAAGAAGATAGGGTATGAGGCTTTCATTTTATTTTTATTTTTAATTCCTTTTGAAATAAAGCCGATGATATTTTCAAGTCTGATATTTGGATCATTTCTTTTTATATCAAAATTAAACGGATTTTTTGATCTGCAAACTGCACTAGCAAACTCAGAGATTAATCCATTAAGACAGATAACCTTTTTGCTATCTAATTTAAATATTATTAATGTATTAGCTGCCACTACAATCCAACGTTCTGGTTTTTATTTACAAAGTCTTATAGGGATCTTCGGATGGCTGGAGTACGGACTTGATCCATTGAGTTATCTGCTTTACGGGCTTTTTTTTATTTATGTAATTTTTAATACTAACTTCGTTGGGAAATATATACTTAGCAAAAAGAAAAATATTTTACTTTTCATCGCACTTTTTGTTTCATATTTATTTATTCTTCTTTTGGCTTTTGTATTTAATACAGAGAAGAATACGATAGTCGCTCATGGAGTTCAAGGTAGATACTTTATTCCTTTTGTTCCGTTTATAATTTTGCTGATCGCTCAAATTAAATACTACCTAAACATGAATAATTTCCACAAAAAAATCTCATTTAAAGTCAGTCCTATTTTCACCAATATATTATCAGTGTTGGTAGTTATCTATCTAATATCAGCTACTTTTTTCAGTGTTTTCAATAGATATTATTGATGTGAATGCGCTTCGCCTTCCTTAAAAATGGCTCCGCACTGATTACACTTCATTCTCTTTTCAAATTCATGACCTTTAAGGGTACAGCCTTCGCCGCCACACTTGGTCAAACCACCTTTGTACTGTTCTTCCGAGATCTCTGCCTTACATGTACCTACACAAACATAAACAACGCTGTTCATAGAATAATATTTAAATGTTAATAATATAAATTGTATAATATTAGCAATGAAAATTATTAAGAGATATTGGCTCTTGATTATTTTGGGTTTACTTAGTTTCTTTATCTTTTCATATAAATTACAATCGGCTTCTTCGTTTGAGGGAGACCTGGGACGGGATCTTTTTGAAATTGCCAAGATCAGTCTTGGAAATATTACTCTTCTCGGGCCAAAGGGGAGCTTTGGCGGAATATATACAGCTCCATATCATTATTATCTATTTGTCCTGCCGTTTATCCTGTCCGGAAAGCAGCTTAGCGGGGTCTTATTTTTGAATGTAATTTTATTTACTGCGTCGTTGGTCTTTTTTAGTTTTCATATTTCTAAAAAATTCGGAAAACTGACCGGATTTTTATCAGGACTAGTGATCATGATATTACCGTTTTTTCTTTTCTCCGCCCGTAACCCCGGCAACGGATTTACACCGACGGCCTTCTTTTTATTTTTTCTGACCATCGCTTATTTTTATAATATCAATAAATTTGGCTTGGTAAAAATGTTGCTTTTTGGTTTTCTCTTTGGACTGATCCTTTCCATGTTATTTGTCTACATTATTGTTTTGATTCCTGTCCTGATCTTTGTATTTTTACTTCTTAAAAAGAAGGAAAAGTTTTTGATCTTCTTAGCCGGATTATTTTTTGCATTCGCTCCGCTTATCCTTTTTGAAATAAAAAATAATTTTGTCATGCTTAAAAATACTTTTATTGATAAATCCTATCTATTTTTTGTCAACAACACAAACCTTCCGGGAGGAGTTAAATTAAACAAAAATATTTTTGCTAACTCACTTGATTTGATAAATAAAATGCAGTCTTATTTCGGTATTAGTATTTACTTGGTAATTTTGTTTTTGGTAAGTTCGTTTACTTGGTTAAAGAAATATAAAGAAAGATTATTAATTTTTATAACCAGCATCAGTTTTGTCATATTAGCATTTCTTTTAAGGTTTCAATATTCCGGTCATTATTTACTGCCTTTCCTAACCTTAACCGCTTTTTGTTCACTAATAATTGTTTCAAGAAGTAAGCTAAAGATATTGATCCTGACAATATCAGTAATATTTTTGGCAATCACATTTCCGAGAAATTATTATGCAAAGGCCGAAAGAAATTATCCTTTGATCAAAAGCAGGGTAGAGAAGACCTTGGAAAAAAAACTTATTTCAAAGGGTGACCGATTTAATATCATCTTAAAAAGATCGGATGATGCCCCGACCCCGGCCGGTAACGAGTACCGTTTCTTCTTTCTGTTACACGGATATGAACCGCAAAGCGATTTCTTATATAAAGATTCTCAAAAGCTTGTTATTTTCAGTGAAGAGAACGCCATTGACTTTGATAAATTCAAAACATGGGAGATGACGGAATTCGATCATTCCAAAATAAAAAAAAGCGAAATATTCATGGTTGATCAAAAAATGTTTGTTTATGTTTTGGAAAAATAAATTGTTAAACTTAGATATATGATAATCGGAATTGATATAACAATGTTGGTATACGCCGGATCTGGAGTAGCTAATTATATATACAACTTTACCAAAACCCTCCTTAAAATAGACAAAAAAAATGAATATCGGCTTTTTTATTCCAGCCTAAGAAGACCAAAAAACTTCTATTATCTTGACGAACTTCAAAGATTAGGTGGAAAAATTTATGCTTATAGATTCCCTCCAACGTTATTGCAGATTTGGTGGAGGAAATTTTCGATAATTCCTGTTGAGTGGTTTATTGGAAAAGTAGATGTATTTTTTTCCTCTGATTTTCTGCGTCCACCTTTACTTAAAGGAACAAAAGAGATAACAACTATTCACGATCTAACTTGGAAAATTTTTCCTGAATATCATGAAACAAGAATAATTAAGGCTCACGAAAAAAAACTTGAAAAAACTATTAAATGTAATGACACGATTATAGTTGATTCTCAAAGTACAAAAAATGATTTGCTTAAATTTTATCCAGAAGTTAAAAAAAATAAAGTTCATGTTATATATCCCGGAATTGGAAACGAATTCAAGATCATTAGCAATATCGAAAAAACAAAGAATGTTTTAAATAAATATCGAATTGATATTAACGATAAATTTTTGCTTTACGTAGGAGCAATAGAGCCACGCAAAAATTTAGTCATGTCTATTAATGTTTTTCATGAGCTAGTTGAAGATGCTAAATTTAAAAATTATAAATTTATTATTGCCGGAAGAGCAGGTTGGAGAAAAGAGGGCGTATATCAGAGAGTTGCAGATCTCCATCTTGAAGATAAGGTAAAATTCATTGGTTTCGTAGAAGATGAAGACTTGCCTTATCTGTATAATGCCGCTAACTTGACAGTCTATCTTTCAGCTTATGAAGGTTTTGGACTTCCACCTCTTGAATCGCTTGCCTGTGGTACACCGGTCATAGCTGGTAATAATTCATCACTTGTTGAAATAATTGATAAGCAGTTTTTAGTAGATATAACTGACAAAAACAAAGTGTTGGAAAAGATGAAATATTTACTAAATAATAAAATAGAAATTAATTCTAAAGAAGTCCAAGATAGATTCAGTTGGCAAGAATCTGCAAGGAAGTTTTTGGGAATTATTAACAAACTTTAATAAACAGAAATTGTTTCATTGTCCAATTGTTCCATTGTTTTTTAGCAATGAATCAATGAAACCATATAACAATGAAGTTATTTGTTTTGATAACGTTTCAAATCCGCCTCGACCATCATCTTGACCAGCTCGTCAAAAGAAGTCTTGGCCTTCCATCCTAGTTGTTTTTGAGCTTTGGTGGCACGAGCTTTAAGATTAGGTACTTCAGCCGGTCTTTTGAATCTGGCATCAATGACAACATATTTTTCCCAATCAGAAATTCCGGCATACTTAAATGACAACTGGACAAATTCTTTAACCGAATGGTTTTCACCCGTTCCAATGACATAATCATCAGGTTTTTCGTTTTGAAGCATAAGGTGCATCGCTTCAACATAATCTCCAGCAAATCCCCAGTCGCGTTTGGCATCTAAATTACCTAGGCTTAATTTATCCTGTAATCCCATCTTGATCCTGGCAACGGCATCGGTGATCTTTCGGGTAACAAATTGAATTCCTCGGATAGGGGATTCATGGTTAAATAAAATTCCGTTGCAGGTAAAGATATCGTAGGACTCTCTGAAATTAACGGTCATCCAATAGGCATAGACCTTAGAAATTCCGTACGGTGAACGCGGATGAAAGATCGTATTTTCATCTTGAAATCCGTCATCATGGCTGGTTCCAAACATTTCGCTGGTTGAAGCCTGATAGAACTTGGTCGTCGGAGAAAAAAGTTTGATGGCATTGAGCATATAAAGGACCCCAAGAGCATTTATCTCTGTGGTTAATTTAGCCTGTTGCCATGAAGAACCTACAAATGATTGAGCGGCTAAATTATATACCTCATCAGGCATGATTCTTTTAATCAGATGGAGAAGAGAAGACTCATCGGACATATCACCATCAATTAATTCGATTTTTTTGGTTATCCCTAAAAAATCTAAGTTGCTGAAGTTAGGATTTGAGTATCTGCGGATCAATCCGTAGACCTTGTAGCCTTTTTCAAGTAATAATTTTGCTAAATAGGGACCATCTTGCCCAAGTATTCCTGTGATCAGTGCTGTTTTTGCCATAATATTGTAAATTATAGCATAATAAAGCAAATTACAAATGTATGAAATTGCCCTAATTAACCTAATTATTCTAATTAGTCTAAATAATACCCAATAACCAAAAAGTAAAACTTGGACATTTTTTTAGGTCAATTAGGTTAATTAGAGTAATTAGAAATTCCGGTTCTGATTCTGCTACAATTATTGGATGCGTGAAAGAATCTTTAGCTTTATCAAAAGGCCAACCAGTAAAAATATCGTCATCAATACAATTGGAAATTATTTAAACGTCGTTTTTATAGCTTTCTTCGCTTTCCTTCTCGTCCGCATCTTAGCTCCTTCCCAATACGGGGTCTTGAGCGTATTACTTGGAATTTCGTATGTTCTTGCCAATATCTTGGATTTTGGCACGACTGCCAGCATCTATTCATATCTTCCGGTCATGATCGAAAAAAAGCATAAAAATATTTACATTTTTTTAAAAACGATCTTTTTCTACCAAACCGGTTTTTCGCTGGTGATCATTACATTGCTTTTTATTTTTTTCCCATTTTTGGATAGGATCTTTTTTAAGACTGGCGCTCCTTGGTGGGAACTTTATGTGACGACGTTTTCTGTCTTATTTCTTGTTTGGCAGAATTATGCGATCAACGCCCTATTTGCCGCAAAAAGATTTTTTAAGGCTAATGTATTTTTAAATCTTTCTAATCTTATAAAGACGATCATTATTTTCGCCATGATCCCGTTGAAGCTAATTAACGTCGGTTCAATAATTTTTGTTTTTGGTATTATTGGCCCGATCGTATTTTTCATATTGTTATTTTTTGAAAAAAGACACATTGTTCTAAGTATTTTGAAGGCTCCCATAAAAAAAGGGGAATTCCGTTTCGGATATACGATCACATTTTTCATCGCCTCGCAGTTTTTTAACATAGCCCAGAGAATGGACCTTTTCCTTCTTTCATATTTCTTATCAAAATCTCCGGAAGTCGGTTACTATGGACTGGCTCAAAAAATAATTTTGACCGTCATTGCCTCAATCGCCAGCATCACTCAAGTTCTATCCCCGAGATTTTCAAATATTTCAACCAGGGAGGAAGTAAGGCGAGAGTTTAAAACCGGTTTGGTTTATCTCTTGATCCCAACCGCTTTTTTTATCGCCCTATTCTTTACTCCAAATGTGATCTTCTATATATTCTTTACAGAAAAATTTGCCCAAACGGCCATTATTACCAAGACCCTTACCTGGCCATATATCATCTATACCTTTCTTAATTTGCCTTTACTTTTCCTTTTGTATACGGTCAAAAAACCTGCCTATATTCTTTTTTCAAACCTCGTAATCTTTATCATTATTACCTTTGGTTGCTATTATCTCATTCCGACCATGAAAGTGACAGGGCCGCCGTATGCACTGGCCTTATCATTCTTTATCGGTTTGATAATACTCTCCGTAACCTCCTATATTGAATACAAAAAACTGCCAAGCAAGATCATTTAAGAGACCATTGTTCGTAAGTTAATTCCCGGAAGCTCTTTTCTTTTTTAAGTTGATATCCCTTATTACTCAAAAGACTTTTGTAATCTAATCCGTGAATATCAGATGTGTAGGGAATGACATTGATATCTTTTTCAACTGGCTGGCCAGATAGATCTTTGATATTTAAATTGTTTGAATAATATCTAATCGGATCGCTTGATGACATGATCATATAAACCGGTCTGTTTTTTGGCAGGTCTTTTACTAGGCTTTTCCAATCTTCCCTATGAAAGGCCGGGTTTAAAAGATAAACCAGTGTGAATATCAAAAACCCGCCAACCAATATCTGACCTCGGAGGTTAGAACTAGGTTGGCTTAACAGTCCAAAACTCAATAATAGACTAGCTATAGGTATAAGATATAAGAAGCGAAAATACTGCAACATCGGAATAAAGAAGGAGACAATAAAACCTAAAATTAATGGGAAGATAAGCAAATAATAAAATAAATGAGTATTTTTTAATTTTAATTTGTCGTTTTGATTTTTGATCTTTGATATTTGATATAGAATAGACCCCGTCCAAACACCAGATATAAACCAATAAATATATTTCGGATAAAAGCTTATCCTACCTATGGAAAACTTTATCGGGATCAATAATAGATTTTTGATATTGGCTTTTCCCAAAGTGGCCGACCAATTGGTTACGCTGGCTAAGGCGATCTTTGAATTGATAATCTGTTGATAAAGTAGGGGAGAAATAACCAAAGCGGCTAGTGTAAAGTATAAAGTATTTAGTATAAAGAACGTATATTTTTTTTTGAATAATAAATAAAGTAACATTGGAATAATTAAAAAAATAGAGCCATAGAATGTAATAAATGCTAAGGAAATAAATAGTCCAAAAAATAATGAATTCTTGTCATTCCCGCGAAGGCGGGAATCCAATTTTCTGGATCCTCCAATCAAGTTGGAGGATGACAAACGAAGGAAAAAAAATAAAGAAACAGTCAAAAAAAATGTTGCCATCATATACATTCTTGCTTCTTGTGAATAGTAAACTATCAGAGGATTAAACAAAAAGAACGTTGCCGCCCACTTTCCAGCAATTGAACCATGAAGCAATGAAGCAATTTTGTATACAACATAGCCCGTTAATAACGAGAATATTATCGAAGGAAATCTCAACGCTAATTCACTGTATCCAAATATATTTGTCCATGCTTTCATAAACAAATAATATAAGGGAGGATGAAAATCTGTCGGTGAAAACTTATTTATAATTTCCGTGTAACTGTAGCTCATGACCACCTTTGCCGTTACAGCCTCATCCAACCAAAGTGACTGATTGATCGCAATTAAGCGGATAACAAATGCGAAGAAAAAAACCAAGAAGATTTTTTTGTTCATTTAGTATAATTATACAAAAGCGGGATTAGTTCATCGGTAGAATATCTGCTTTCCAAGCAGAGGGGACGGGTTCGATTCCCGTATCCCGCTCATTTTTCCCAACCGTTCGGATGAACTTTATACCAGGTAATGAGAGACCTTATGGAGTCTTCAATTGTTTTGCTTGGTTTCCAACCCAAAATTTTTTCTGCTTTTTCAATATTGGCAATTTTTTTGGCGTCATCACCTTGTCTTGTATTGGCTTTTTCAATCGGAATTTCCACACCGGTCAATTTTTTTACTTGGTTAACAACTTCTAGGACGGAACTGCCTGTACCTGTTCCTAAATTTATTATTTCGCTCTTTTTATTTTTAATAAGATATTCCAAAGCTTTCAAATGGGCAAGGTTAAGATCAACCACGTCAATGTAATCTCGGATCGGAGTCTTATCTGGGGTGTCAACCTCCGGACAGGTAAGATAAAATTTTTCTATTCCAAGCGCTCCACGAACGGCATTCTGAACTAGTAGGGAAGAGGGTTTTTTTGAATCACCGACCAAACCATCTTCAGATGCACCGCAAACATTAAAATATCGAAGGATCATATAGTTGAACCCTTTTAATTTTCCATACCACTGAATGACCTCTTCGGCCATTTTTTTGGATGCTCCGTAGGGGGTCGTTGGATTTAGTGGGTGCTTCTCGTCGATCGGATAATATTCGGCCTCACCGTAAACGGCACATGTTGATGAGAAGACAATATTTTTTACCTCAAACTTGTTCATCAATGAAAGTAAAATTGAAGTACTGCCGACATTATTGATAAAATATTTTCCTGGTTTTTTCATGGATTCATCAACCAGGCAAGATGCAGCATAGTGAATTACTGCGTCAAATGGGGCGCCAGTCTGGGATTCCTTTTCGAAGACAGATGATAGGTCGGTTGTTAGATCTCCCTCGTAGAAGCGGAATTTATCGCCGTATTTGCCTTTAAAATATTCAAA
>JANLIS010000020.1 GCA_024653985.1 Candidatus Roizmanbacteria bacterium | reverse complement strand
ATCATGTCTCTATTGTACCTCATCATCCCAACTCAAGCCACCTAAAATTGAATTGTTTAATTTAGACCATTTAAAAAGAGTAAAACTTGAATGTCCTCGTATTTTTAAAAACTTAACCTCAGGAAGATCTAATATCCCGGCCATTTGCCAAATTTGGGCCACTAAACTTCCACAATAAATTGCTCTAACAGTTTTTTTAAGCGTTCGAGTTAATAAGGCTAATTTGGTTTTTGATTTTATTGGATCAAAATTTATAGCAAAAAATTTTTTAACAAGTGGAATCATAGAAAAGGAATATACAGCCGGTTGATTATCGATCAATCCTGAATCACTAATTTCTTTTGCGATCATGCCGGCCTTTCTAACTAACTCTTTATCGCCTACCGGAGGAGGGCCAAAAAATATTTTTTTGTAGTCACCTCTTTTATACAGCTCTATATATTCAACAGCAGTAATAATTCTTAGTCCAGATTTATCAAATTGATTATCCGTCAAGGGTCCAATCCCAAGACCAATGGGCGGGGGAGCAGCATTAAGTAAAAGTGCGTCAAATAGATTTAGATTAGCTGGGTCTTGATCTGGAATGATCGCTATATGATCAATATAATTTCTTTCTCTTACAAAATAAATAGCCCAGCCCGGCTCAACTTTTATATTTTTGGCTTTCTCTTTTAACTCATCCCATGATGGAAAATTAACAGTTGGAAGATCATCAAAAGAAATTTTTTGTATCTTATTTAAGAATGCTTCAAGCTTGTCGTGTATTGATGATATACTCATATTTACTTAATAATAAGAATTAAATTATACATGATTATTTCCAATGGACTCAAAAAAATTTAACGACTTAACGCAAGAAGAAAGATTGGTGATAATAAACAAACAAACAGAACCTCCCTTTTCCGGAGAATACGATTCTTTTTTTGAGCCGGGAACTTATGTTTGTCGCCGTTGTAATAGTCCTCTATACAAATCGGATTCAAAATTTCATTCTGGTTGCGGATGGCCAAGTTTTGACCATGAAATAAAAGATGCCGTAAAAAAAATACCCGACCCTGACGGCAAGAGGGTTGAGATTATTTGTAATAATTGTGGAGGACACCTTGGTCACTTTTTTACCGGAGAAAATTTTACTGAAAAAAATACCAGACATTGTGTAAATTCTATATCGCTAAAGTTTGTTCCAAAAACTTAAAGCGTGATACTTAATTTTATTATCTCCGTGGGAACCCTCCCCTTTTCGGGGACTCCCAAGTCGAAAAAAATTAAGAATCTCGCTTTCACTTTAGTATAAAATTCTTATAGGTGTCACGAAGAGAAATGTTCTTTTTTTTCGTCTCGAGTGACATATTCTATAAGAATTTATAATATGTAGTTATATGAAAAATGAAACTGTGGTTTTTGGTGGAGGCTGTTTTTGGTGTACAGAGGCAGTTTTTCAAAAGTTGAAGGGGGTTAAGTCGGTAATATCGGGTTATGCCGGCGGTAATATTGATAACCCAAATTATTATGAAGTATCTGAAGGTAAGACCCAGCATGCAGAAGTAATCAAAATAGAATACGATCAGCAAATAATATCTTTTAAAGATTTGTTATCAGTTTTTTTTGCTGTCCATAATCCGACAAGTTTAAATAGACAAGGTAATGATGTAGGCACTCATTATCGTTCGGTAATAATGTATACAAATAAAGAACAAAAAAAATTATCAGAGGATGCGATCAAAAAAATCAACAATTCTCATGAATTTGATAATCCTGTAGCTACAGAAATCATTCCACTTAACAAATTTTTTACAGCAGAGAGCTATCACCAAAACTATTATCAAAAAAATATGGACCAACCGTATTGTGTATACGTAATTGTTCCCAAACTGGAAAAGCTTCAAGAAAAATTCAAAAATCTTCTAGCATAATTATAGACAATTTATGATATAATATGATTCATTAATCCACCGATTTTTGATGGTGGTTTTTTTTATACTATGGAAATCAGAAATGTCGTCATTATTGCCCACGTTGATCACGGAAAAACCACTTTGGTTGATGCGATCCTTAAACAAACACATACATTTCGTGACAATCAAAAAGAAATGGGAGAAACTTTGATCATGGATTCGAACGACCTTGAAAGGGAAAAAGGGATCACGATCTTGGCTAAAAATACAGCTGTTTTTTATAAAAATACAAAAATTAACATCGTTGACACTCCAGGTCATGCTGATTTTGGTGGTGAGGTTGAACGGGTCATCAATATGGCCAGCGGAGCGATTTTATTGGTCGATGCCGCTGAAGGCCCTCTTCCTCAAACAAAGTTTGTATTGAAGAAAGCCATTGAAGCAAAATTAAAGCTTATTTTGATTATTAATAAAATTGACAAAAAAGATGCTAGACCTAAAGAAATTTTGGGCCAGGTTGAGAACTTGATCTTAGAATTGGCTTCAGATGAATCTTTTCTTCAATTTACAACTTTATATGCGGTTGGTCGTGATGGAAAAGCCTTTTACGAACTTCCTGAGAAATATGATTCAACCAGTAAAGACAATTTAGTTCCCCTGTTTGATACGATAATTAAAGAAATAGAAAACAGTGCAACTGATGATGATAAGCCATTTCAGATGTTGATCTCAACTTTGGATTATGATAATTATGTAGGAAAGCTTTGTATCGGAGAAGTATCTCAAGGTATTCTAAAAAAAGACCAACCGATCATCCTAGTGCAAGACAACAAAATAATCGGACAATATAAGGCTCAAAAATTATATACATTTGAAGGTTTACAAAAAAAAGAAGTTAATTGGGTAGCCAGCGGTGACATTGTTGCGATCGCCGGCATTCCCCAGCTGAATATAGGGCAAACTATCTGTGACCCATCAAACCCAATAAGTTTGCCTTCCATCAAAGTTGAAGATCCGACAATTAAAATTACCCTTGGACCAAACACCAGTCCGTTTTCAGGAAGAGAAGGAAAATATTGTACCTCTCGTCAGATCAAAGAAAGACTAGATAAAGAAAAACAAACGAATTTAGGATTGAAGATCGAACCTGATCCGGAAGGGGTTAACTATGTGGTTTACGGACGGGGAGAATTGCATTTGGCTATTTTGATCGAAACAATGAGAAGGGAAGGATTTGAGCTTCAGGTTTCTAAGCCACAGGTTATTTACAAAAAAATTGATGGAGTGATAAGTGAGCCGTATGAAGAAGTGACAATTGACGTAGACAAAGAATATATGGGTTTGGTAACTGAAGAGTTTGGAAAAAGAAAAGGAGAGATGCTTGATATGGTGACAACAGGTAATAATACAAGACTTATTTATAAAATTTCAGATTACAATCTCTTAGGTGTAAGGAGCATATTACTGACAAAGACTCGTGGAACAGCAATTTTGAGCACTTACTTCTTAGGGTATTTTCCAAAAGGTCCAAAGATGGAGTCGGTAAGAAACGGAGCTTTGATCGCAACAAAACCTGGCGAAACTGTCACTTATGGATTAGTTAAAAGTCAAAAACGCGGAACTCTATTTATAGGTATAGGGGTTCAAGTTTATGAAGGAATGGTTGTCGGGTTATCTTCTCGGGAAATGGATATTGACGTTAATGTTGTCAAAGAAAAACAGTTGACGAATAATCGTTCTTCTGGAGAGGGAGTTTCAGAACCATTGATCCCGGCCACACTTTTATCCCTTGAACAATCACTTGATTTTATCAATGATGATGAAATGTTGGAAGTAACACCTTTGAATATCAGAATTAGGAAAACGCATCTTTCACCTTCACAGAGAAGAATTGAAGGACGT
>JANLIS010000010.1 GCA_024653985.1 Candidatus Roizmanbacteria bacterium | reverse complement strand
GATGGAGGTTCTTCAAGAAGTTTTAAAAATGAATTTTGAGCTGGAGTTGAGGAAAGATGAAAATTTTCAAGAAAGTAAATTCTTGTTTGGGGGTTGAATATTTTAGTTTCTTTAATTAGATTTTTTATATCATCAATAGAAAATTCTTTTGTGGTGGGCAAAATCTCAAAAAACAAACAACCAGGCTTAAGTTTATTGATATATTCCCCAACCAGTTTTTTATCAGCCGAAATGATTAATAGAGGAATCATATTTAGTGACTTACTTGAATTCTATCACAGAAATAATATATAGTTAAATTATGAACATTTCTCCTAAAAAAATCCTTGAACAATTGGTAAAAAATAAACAAATTACCTCAGAGGATAGTAGTAAATATGAAGTTGCAAGTTTACAGAAAGACATTTCAATCGTTGACTATTTATATGGGTATACAAGTATGCCAAGAATAGAGATCATCAAGGCCCAAGCGGAGATTCAAAATATCACCTATGTAGATCTTGAAAAAACACCCATTGATTCACAAGCGGTAGGTTTAGTCTCGGAATCTGTTTCCAGGCGCTATAAAATAATCCCCTACTTATTTGATTCAAAGAACTCTACCATTTCTATAGCCACGGAGGATCCTTTTGACAGATCAATAATAGATTTTTTGGAAAAAAAGACGGGAAAAAGAATAATCCTTTCACTTGCAGACAAACAACAGATCGTCAAAATGATAGATATTTCCTTTAGCCAAAGCGGTCTTTCGCCGGAAGTACGTGATGCTCTAAAAGAGTATTCACCAGACCACCATAAAGAAACCGATAACAGTAATGTTCAGCTGCAGCAGGCACCGATCGCAAAGATTGTTGCGACAATTTTGGAGTTTTCTGTCAAGGGTAGAGCCTCAGATATTCATATCGAGCCAGAAGAGTCCCGGACGAAAGTTCGGTACAGAATTGATGGAATACTTCAAGAAAAATTGTCCTTACCGAGAACAATCCATGAGGCTCTGGTCTCCCGTATCAAGATATTGTCAGAAATGAAGATCGATGAAAAGCGAATTCCACAAGATGGTCGTTTTACATATAAGTCCTTAAAAGACGAAGTTGATCTTCGTGTGTCTACGCTTCCGACCGTTTTTGGGGAAAAAGTTGTTATGAGACTGTTGAAAAAAACCGGAGGTATTCCTTCCCTGAATGACCTTGGTTTTGGCGGGCCTCAATTAAAGGAGCTTGAAGAAGCTATTGCCAGACCTTATGGAATTATTTTAATTACCGGACCAACAGGAAGCGGAAAAACAACGACACTTTATTCTATTTTGTCCCGACTGAATAAGCCGACCGTCAATATTGTGACATTGGAGGACCCGGTCGAATACCAGATTGCCGGAATAAATCAGGTTCAGATCAATACTCAGGCAGGTTTGACGTTTGCAACCGGTCTAAGAGCATTTTTGCGTCAGGACCCGAATATAATATTGGTTGGAGAAGTGAGAGATAAAGAAACTACTCAATTGGCGATACAAGCCGCGCTAACCGGACACTTAGTTTTTTCTACCTTGCATACGAACGATGCTCCAACATCAATTCCCCGCTTAATTGATCTAGGAGCAGAATCGTTCCTGATCGCCTCTGTTTTAACCGCCGTTCTTGCTCAACGTATTTCGAGAAAAATTTGTCCTTATTGTAAAACATCATATCAGGCCTCCCCGGAAGTTATGGCAAAAATTAAGTTGGTTCTCGGACCGCTTTTTCCCAAAAAATACGAAACTTCTCCGATGATGTTAAGTAAAGGAAAGGGCTGTGAAGAATGTAGTCAGTCGGGATATTTGGGGAGAATAGCAATTTTTGAGATCCTAAAGATAACAACGGCCATCAATCAGCACATATTACATCAAGATTCAGCCGAAGAAATTCAAAAAACCGCTAAAAAAGAAGGATTTGTTAGAATGATAGAAGACGGTTATTTAAAAGTACTTGATGGTGTAACAACGATGGAGGAGGTTTTACGTGTAGCAGAGACATAAGCTAAATAAACAAATAACCAATAACAAACATCAATTGAATATTAAATAATAAATAACAAATGTTTTAAACATTGAATATTTAATATTTGTTATTCAATTATTATTTGTGTTTTGTTATTTGTTATTCTTAAATTATGGAACTATCTCAGTTCTTACAACTTGTGATTGACAAAAAAGCTTCCGACCTTCATTTGGTTCCGTCATATTTTCCAACAATAAGAGTAAATGGAGAATTGTTTCAATTGACAACCCTAGAAGAGCTCACTCCCGAAAATATAGAAAAAATGATTTTTCCGATCTTAAATCATGAACAAAGGGAGATCCTCTTGGCCAACAGAGAATTGGACCTGGCTTACAAACTTAAGGATGCTCGTTTTAGAGTTAATCTTTACTATGCACAGAATTTTTTGTGCGCCAGCTTTAGATATATCCAAACAAGAATAGGTTCTTTGGAGGAACTGGGTTTGCCGGCCCTTTTACATCAGTGTACAGATATGAGGCAAGGCCTGGTCTTATTGACCGGCCCTACGGGTGAGGGAAAATCAACGACGTTAGCATCACTTATCAATGAGATCAATCAAAAATATGCAAAACACATAATAACTATTGAAGATCCAATAGAATATGTTTATCCAAAATATAAATCGATTATTTCGCAGCGTGAACTTCATCAGGATACTCATTCCTGGACAGCGGCATTGAAGTCGGCACTACGTGAAGACCCTGACGTCGTACTTGTTGGTGAAATGCGCGATTTTGAAACAATTTCTTTGGCCCTAACTGCTGCCGAAACCGGC
Organism: Candidatus Roizmanbacteria bacterium; assembly: GCA_024653985.1. Lineage (GTDB taxonomy): Bacteria > Patescibacteriota > Microgenomatia > UBA1406 > GWC2-37-13 > GWC2-37-13. The sequence goes on along the minus strand of JANLIS010000010.1, from coordinate 20,249 downwards.
CATTTGGTATTTTCAACATTGCATACGAACTCCGCGCCCGAATCGATCGATCGGATCATTGATACTTTTCCGCCGCATCAACAGAATCAGATAAAAAACCAATTGGCCGTCGTATTAAAAATGGTCATCACTCAAAGATTAATTCCAAAGCAAAATTCACTTGATAGAATTCCTGCTGTTGAAATTTTATTTAATAATTCTGCGGTTTCGAACAGTATTAGAGAAGGAAAAACTTTCCTTATCCCGAATATTCTTGAGACATCAGAAGATGAAGGTTCATTATTGTTTGAAAAAAATCTCTTGAGCTTGTATCGTTCGGGGGTCATTTCAAAAGAAACAGCCCATTCTTATGCAATTAGACCAAAAGAAATAGAGAGACTTATTAAATAGTCCATAAAGTCAAAAGCCGTAAAGTCATAAAGTAAAATAATTTATAGACTTTATAGACTTTATAGACTTTATAGACTTTATAGACTAAATATGTTGTATCAATATAAGGCTTTGAAAGACGGAGTAACCGTCATAAAAAAGATTGAGGCGACGAGTCCGGAAATGGTCGTCGACTATCTTCAAAAAAACGATTACTTCCCTATCTCCGTTGAAGAATCTAAAAGCAATAATTTTACTTTTTTCAGTTCCCTTACACAAAAGGTTGACTTTAACGATATAGTTGATTTTACCCGTCAGGTTGCACTGATGCTTAATGCCGGCCTGACCCTGATTGATTCGTTGGAGATTCTTAAGAAACAAACACAAAAACTTACTTTGAAAAAGATGATAGAAGATGTTGATACAAAGATTAAAGGGGGATCTTCGTTCTCAGTTGCGCTGCAGGAATATAAAGGCATGTTCTCAAAATTATATATCTCTTTGGTTAAATCCGGAGAAGCCTCAGGAAAATTAGGAGAGATCCTGCTTAGACTTGCTGATAATCTAGAAAAAGAACGTGAATTTAAGAGTAAGTTAAAAGGTGCCTTAGTCTACCCTGTTATAGTAATAGTTGGTATGTTTATCGTCATGTTTATTATGGTAACTTTCGTGTTGCCAAAACTTCTTGGTCTCTATAAAGACTTTAATGTTGAGCTCCCTTTATCAACAAAAATTTTGATCGCAATTTCAACTTTTTCAACTAGATTTTGGCCGATAGTGGTAGTTATAGGTATTGCTGCCTCGTATTTTATTAAAAAATATTTAGGAACAAAGGAAGGAAAAAGTACCTTTGATAAATTTTTATTGAAGCTACCGGTTTTTGGTCATATAGTCGCTATTTCGGCACTTGTTGAGTCGACAAGAACTCTGGCAATTCTTATATCTTCAGGTATTTCTATACTTGAAGCTCTTTCCATTGTTGTGGATGCGACGGAAAATTCTGTCTATCAGCAAGCGTTGTTAAGCGTGAGTCACAAGGTTGAAAAGGGAATATCTTTGGGAACAGCTCTTGAACAACAGAAGATCTTTCCGCCGATCTTAGTTCAGATGAGCCAAGTTGGTGAGCAGACAGGTAATTTGGACGACACTCTTTTTCGTCTTTCAAAATATTTTGAAATGGAATCAGAAATGGCGACAAAAACCATGACAACTCTTATAGAACCGATGATATTAGTGGTCCTAGGTGTTGGAGTAGGCTTCCTGGTTATGTCTGTTATTACACCTATATACAACCTTACGAATTCCTTCAAATAAATAACAAACAACCAATAACAAACATCAATTGAATTTTAAATATCAAATAACAAATGTTTTAGACATTTATTATTTGTAATTTGTTATTCAATTGTTATTTGTGTTTTGTTATTTGTTATTAATCTCTCGAAATCTTCTCTCCTTTATACTTCTCTATCGCCTTTTCAAGTTCCTCCCATTCTTCAATCTTATATTTTCCAACAAAATACTCCACCGCTTTTTTTGTTTTACTAATCAATTCAAAGTCGGCCAGGTTGGCTATCTTTAAATTCACAAATCCATGTTGCTCGGTTCCAAATATGTTTCCGGCCCCGCGATTTTGTAAATCAAATTCTGCGAGTCTAACACCAAGATTATTTTTACAAAAAAAATTAAGCCGCTTAATTGTTTTTTCTGAAAGATTTTCAGAAAAAAGTAAACAATAAGATTGCTTGTCAGAGCGCCCAACTCTTCCTCTTAGCTGATGAAGTTGTGCCAATCCAAAACGCTCTGCTCCTTCAATTATCATGATCGTTGCGCCGGGAATGTCAATCCCCACTTCAACTACAGGTGTACTAAGAAGAATATCAATTTTATGATCTTTAAAATCTGACATTATTTTTTGTTTTTCTGCACTTTTGATCTTTCCGTGCAATAGGCCTAACCTAAATTCAGGAAAAATATTTTTTATGCTCTCAAATTCGATCTTTACAGCTTTTACTGATTTCAAGGTTTCCGTCTCTGATTCTTCAATTAAAGGACATACAATAAAAACCTGTGCGCCTTCTATTTTTATCTGTTTTTTTATCCATCTGTAACCATCGTTTCTTTTATTTTTTGGAATTAAAAAAGTTTTGATCAACTGGCGACCCTTAGGCATCTCCTCAATATAACTTTGATCAAGTTCGCCATATAAGGTTAAGGCTACCGTTCGTGGAATAGGAGTCGCTGTCATGGTCAATAAGTGCGGATTTAACGTTTTCTCTTTGAGAACCGCTCTTTGATTTACTCCAAATCGATGTTGTTCATCGATCACCACCAACCCAACTTTTTTAAAATGATTTTTCTTGCTGAGTAAGGCATGTGTTCCTATTACGATATGTGCTTTATCAATTTGATCTTGCAGGTTTTGATTTTTTGTTGAACCGGTTATTAAGACAACCCTTATATTTTTGTATTTATAAAATAATTGTTTTATTGATTCATAATGCTGATTCGCCAAAATTTCAGTGGGAGCCATTATCAGGGACAGATAACCGTTAAGAAAACTCAAGTAACAGGCAATAGCTGCTACTATTGTTTTACCGGAACCGACATCCCCCTGCAAGAAACGGTTCATAGGAGAAATTTTTTTTAGGTCGGATATGATCTCCTTAATAACTTTTTTTTGATCTATGGTCAGTTTAAATGGAAGTTCATCAATAAATCTCTTTATTAATAGTTCATAATTGTCGTTCAATTCAAATTTATTTTTAACCTGCTCATCTTTCCATTCTTTCTTAACCTGGTCATTTGCCAACTGTATATAGAATAGTTCATCAAAGGCCAAACGTTCTCTTGCTTTATCAGCCATAGAACGGCTATCAGGAAAATGAATTGTTTTATATGCCATTTCCTCACCCATCAGATTGTTAAGCGAGATAAGTTCTTTAGGAAGAGTTTCACAGACCTGATAACCGGTATTTGAGATTTGCTTTACGATCGAATCTATTTTTTGCCGTGTAGTTTTTGTAGATAAACCTTTCTTTTCAGGGTAGATAGGAACGAGTCTTCCGGTATGGATTCTTTGTATTCCAACTTCATATTCTTTGGGCTCAAGTAATATTTTTGAACCAAATAGTTTAATATTCCCTGCAACTGATATCAATTCACCAGTTTTAAAAAGCCCTATCAAATAAGGTTGATTGAACCAGTTTATTTCTATTGTTCCAGTGTCATCTTTGACTACAACCTTCTGAATAGTTACCCTTGAGCGTGTATATTGATTTTTTGCTTCAACTATTTTTCCTGTAATAGTGACGGTCTCACCTACCTGAATTTTATTTATTTTTGTTATTAAGGAATAGTCTTCATATCGATTAGGAAAATAGTTTAAAAGATCATAGTAGGTATTAATGCCGAGTGATTTAAACTTACGAATAGTTATAGAGCTTGTATTAGGCAATGATTCAATAGAAGTCTCAAAAGTCATATTTTTCAATTTTCAGTTTTCAATTTTCATTGAATTTTCAATGTTTTAATTTTCAAGTTTAAAATTTAGATTTGATTGAAAAATAAAAAATGATAAATGAAAATTATCTCAAGAACATCGGTGCAAATGATGTCAATATTAACAGTATTGAAGAAATTATCATGAGCGCCTTCCACAACCCATCCTTTCTAATTTTTTTCCCAAATATTTTCATAGTTTAAATTGTATCAAATTGTTATAATGAAAATATGTACATTTCTCATCGTCAAAGATATAGGTCTAAATACGATAAAGAAAAATTGATCGCAAAGCTATTGTTTTTTTTGACAGGTGCGGTCATACTCGGTTTCATATTCATATTTATACTATTTGCCTGGTATGCAAAAGACCTTCCATCTCCAAGCAAACTGTCCCAACAAACAGGTTATTCAACAGTTTTTTATGACCGTGACGGTAAGGTTCTCTATGATATGTACAAAGACAAGAATAGAGTCCCCGTCACTTTAGAAGAAATACCTAAAACGCTTAAAGAAGCAACGATCGCCATAGAAGATAAGAACTTTTATAAGCACGGAGGGTTTTCTCAAATGGGTATGATCCGGGCCGTTTTTAACATGTTTTTGGGTAGAGGTCTTCAAAGTGGTTCAACGATCACTCAACAGCTAATTAAAAATGTTTTATTGACAAATCGCCAAACAATTACAAGAAAAGTTCAAGAGATAATTCTCTCTTTTGAGGTAGAAAGGCGCTACAAAAAAGACGAGATACTTCTGATGTATTTGAATGAAGCTCCGTACGGTGGTAGTTATTGGGGAGTTGGAACTGCTGCAAAAGCCTATTTTGGAAAATCTGTCAAAGATCTAAGTTTGACCGAGTCTGCAATTCTCGCTGGCCTACCGCAATCACCAAGCACGTATTCACCATTTATAGGTAAAAATGACGCTTGGAAGAACAGGACGAAAAGTGTTCTCCGTCGAATGCGAGAAGATCGATATATTACTCGCGACCAAGAAAGTTCTGCATTGAAAAGAGTTGAACAAACAAAATTCAATGCTCCAAAAATTTTGATCGAAGCACCCCATTTTGTTTTCTATGTCAAAGATCAGATCGAAAATGAGTATGGCTCAAAAATAATCGATCAGGGAGTAAAAATAAAGACGACATTGGCACTGGAAGTTCAACAAACTGTTGAGAAGATAGTCAAAGAAGAGATTGCCAAACTAAAGGATTTTAATGCAACGAATGCCGCAGTTGTCGTTCTTGATTCAAAGACAGGAGAAGTTTTGGCTATGGTCGGCTCTTATGATTTTAATGACGAAAAATTCGGAAAATTTAATGTTGCCGAATTAGGTCAACGGCAGCCTGGAAGTGCCTTAAAGCCTTTTACATACGGGTTAGCTTTTGAAAAAGGCTATACACCATCTTCCATATTTATGGACGTAAAGACAGTTTTTCCCGATCAAGGTACGGAGGACTACTCTCCAGTCAACTATGATGGCAAATTCCGAGGTCCGGTCCAATTCCGGTTTACGTTAGGTAATTCTATAAACGTCCCGGCCGTAAAAATATTAGCCGTCTTGGGTGTCAGGGACTTTTTAACCAAGTTGAATGACTTAGGTATGCCGACTTTTGCTCCAAATAGTGAAAACTTAAAACGTTTTGGACTATCTCTAACACTTGGTGGTGGAGAAACCACCCTTTTAAATCTAACATCAGCTTATTCTGTCCTAGCAAGCGGTGGACTACGACGTGATGTTAGTTCGATTGCTGACATTTCAGACTTTAAGGGAAAAAACATATTTAAAAAAGTAGGGACACAAGAAAAAAGGGTTTTTTCTCCCGAAGTTTCTTTCCTTCTTTCTCATATCTTGTCTGATAATAACGCCAGGATCGATGAATTCGGCCCAAATTCATATCTTAATGTTCCCGGAAAGACAGTCAGCGTTAAAACAGGAACGACAGATGATAAACGAGATAATTGGACTGTTGGTTACACCAAATCGATTACAGTAGGTGTTTGGGTTGGTAATAATGACAATAGCCCGATGAATCCAAAGATCGCTTCTGGAGCAACTGGTGCGTCACCAATTTGGTACAGAATTATGAGAGAACTTCTTAGTAAAAAATATGAGGATGGGATCATGGATAAACCTGACAAAGTTAAGGCTATAACCATTGATGCTTTCTTAGGCGGACTACCAAAGGACGGTTATCCGACAAGATCGGAATATTTTATTGAGGGAACTGAGCCAAAGGACACTTCTCCTTGGTATAAAAAATTGAAGATCTCCAAATCAAATGGAAAACTTGCAAATGAGGTAGAAGTGAAAAGCGGTAACTATGAAGAAAAGGACTTTATAGTGATAACAGAAAGCGATCCTGTTTCAACCGATGGCAAGAACAAATGGCAGGAGGCGATCAATGCTTGGGCTGGACAACAAGGAGATAATAAATATAAACCTCCCACAGAAACATCTGATGCTTCTTCAGATTCGGTAATCGTATCCGTCAAAAATCCTGGTGATCACTCAACAGTATCTCCCGGAAATTTAAATATAAAAGCTAAAATTGCATCACTTGAGAAGATCAAGAATGTAAAGGTCAAGTTAAACGGTGAAACCCGTTTTGAATGGAACGAAGATAAACGTGAAATAGATGAGACGATCTCAATAGAAAAGGATGGTGTTTACGAGCTCCAGGTTATAGCTACCAACGGAAATGATAAAACAGGAGCGGCAACACTAAAATTTGGAGTAAACAAGCCTTGGGATTATGTAACGCCAACACCTTAAAGGGTCCGTTCCTTTATGGTCTGACCCTATTCAGTTCCTTTTTTGCCTCTTCTTCGGTGATGTTGCGGTCTGAAGAGGAATAGTAAAACCGAAGAGTAAGCTTATTTTGATACAAGGTAACAACTTCAATTTTTTGCAATAATTTCGACAGAAAGGCCTTTTGCCGTACAACCGCGTAGGTTGTATGAGGCTGGATTTCGAAAGTTTTATCTAGTTTGATAATTGCGTATGGATGAAGTGGTTTATAATTTGGAACAAGTCTGCAATTTTTGATCAACGTCATAAAATCAAGCTCAGTCATAAAAGACCCATTTCTTTCAACTATTTCAGGCAAAGTTCGTCCATCAATGTTTAATTCTTTATATATTGCTTCAATTATTCCCTTTAGGTCAAAGTAACTCGTGCTCGTAGCAATCCCAACCTTATGCATTTCATCAGGAAGGCCCCCTTTTTTTGGAAGATAAATCTTAGCGATTTCAAATAATTTTAGCGCTTCTTTTTTTCCTTTATTTTCTGTAATATTTTTATAAAGTGATGGAAGAAGACTAATTCTCAGAAATTCAATGTCCTCTGATAGACTGTTGGAAAGGCGTAAATGATCCTTTACTTTCAGGTCAGCTTCTTCGATCATATTTTTGGAGACCATGGAATAGTTGATCACTTCATTTAGGCCCAAATGCTTTAAAAATGTTTTGATTCTATTTTGGAAAACAAATATTTGTTCCATTTCTTTTGGCTGTTCGACATAGACTGCGGATTGTAATTTAGACGGTATATTATGGTATCCATAAACACGGGCAACTTCTTCAATTATGTCTTCAGGAATATCTATGTCGTTAAGCCTCCAAACAGGAATTTTAATTTCAATAAGGCTCCCAATAAAATTAACTTCAAAACCCAAATTTAACAGGATTTTTTTAATAACATCCTGACCCAAACTTATACCAATAATTTTTTCAAATAATGAGACATTAAATTTTAAATTTTTTTCCGGTGTTTTTTTCGGATAAATATCTTGAATTTGTGAAACGATCTTTGCGTGGCAATACTTTTCAAGTAACTGAGCCGCACTTACTGTTGTTGCAACGACCCTTTCTTCATCTAATCCCTTTTCAAAAAAGGTCGCTGCGATCGTTCTTTGACCGGTAGTCATCGTTGTCCTTCTAATTTTGGATTTATTATATGTTTGGACAAAAAGCAAAACTCTTTTAGTTTTTGAACTTATTGCAGAATTAAGACCGCCCATAATGCCACAAAGGTCAATTAGTTTGCCGCTTCCATCCTCTATAACTATATCTCCACCTGGAAGGATAATTTCCTTTTCATCCAAAGTTACCAATTTTTCACCTTTTTTAGATTCTCGAACGATCATGTGATGATCTGCGATCTTGTCATAGTCAAACATGTGAATAGGTTGACCAAGTGTGATCATTAAATAATTTGAAATATCAACGACATTATTTATCACTTTGACGTCGGCCAGCTTCAATCTGTCCTGAATAAACTTTGGCGAATCGTCTATCTCTATTTGGTCAAAAATCAGAGAAGTAAAACGGGAAACCAGATCAGGGCTTTTTATGTCAACTTTCAGATCAAATCCCGAACCTGGCTTGACTTGATCAAATTTCAAATTCACCAAAGGATTCAATTTTAGTTTAGCTTGTTTGCCAAACATGGGCAAAATAGCTTGAGCTTCCTGAGCAACCCCAATAACTGAGGCCGTATCAATACGGTTTGAAGTTATTTCAATATCAAAAACATAATCGTCCCCTACCTTCTCAACGCTTTCAACTGAAGGTCCACACAGGGCCAAATACTCTCTGATCTGATCAGGCGTAGCGTCAGTATCAAGATAATCAAGAAGCCAATTGTAAGTAATTTTTATATTCATAATTCTATATAAGGACGGACCTTATTTATCATAAGGTCGTCCATAGAAATATAAGGTCCGTCCTTGTTAAAACTGCTCCAGGAATCGTATGTCCCCCGAATAATAATTTCTTATATCATCCAAACCGTATTTCATCATAATCACCCGTTCAATCCCGAATCCAAATGCCCATCCGGAGTATTTTTTTGAATCAATTCCGCCTTCTTTTAAAACGTTTGGGTGGACCATTCCACAACCCCCAAGTTCCAGCCAGCCGGACTTACAAACGCGACATTTATTCCCATCAACTTTTGCCGTACCATGGCAATTATTGCAGGAAATGTCTACCTCAAATGATGGCTCAGTAAATTGAAAATGATGGGGTCTTAGACGGGTCTTTGTTCCCTTTCCGAAATATTTTTCGGCAAAATGATCAAGCGTTCCTTTCAGATTGACAATGCTTATATTTGGGTCAACACAAAGACCTTCAAATTGATGAAACATTGGCGTATGGGTCGGGTCCCAATTTGGTCTATAACATTTAGAAATATTGATCATTCTAATTGGAGGTTTTCCGACTCTTTTCATTTCCCGGTTTTGACCGTTTGATGTATGGGGTGTTAAGACCATTTTTCCAAGTGTAGAATGGGCAGGCGTGTCTATAAAGGAAGTTTCTACATCGTCCCTGGCCGGGTGATTTGCTGGCATATTTAATGATTCAAATGCACCATATTCCCAGTCAACCTCAGGATATGAGACACGAATAAAGTCGATCTTTTCAAAAATTTTTGTTATCTCCTCAATTGCATATGACACAATGTGAATACTACCTTTTGGATAGGACTTACCTGGCAAAGTTTTATCAAAAAAAACATTGGATTTTTTACTTTGCAATTCCTTTTTCTTATCTGCAATGTATCGATACATTGAAGTTTTTAGTTCATTAATTTTTTGGCCATAAGCTTTTTTTTCCTCGTTTGGGATATCTTTTATTTTTGATAGTAAGTCATTAATTAAACCATTGCGGCCGAGGTATTTTATTTCAAGTTCGCCTAGTGTTTCTAAATTCTCCGTAGAATTAATTTCAGATACATATTTTTTGCTATCCATGATAAAGAAGATTATATAAAAGTAGGAACAATTTAACAACAAACAAATTTAAATTAAGAATATCCTTATTTTGCTTTTTCAACCACTTTTTTGAAAATCGCTGGATGTTCTACAGCTAGTTGAGAAAGAATTTTTCTATCTAGTTCAATTTTGTTGACTTTGAGTTTGTTGATAAAAATACTGTATTTCATGCCTAATTCTCGAAGGGCAGCGTTCATTCTTATAATCCAAAGTTGCCTAAAATCTCTTTTTCGTAGCTTTCTACCCATGAAAGCATATTCTCCAGCATGTAATACGGCTTCCTTGGCTTTCTTAAACTGTTTGTGCCTGGTCATCCAAAAACCTTTGGCTAATTTCAGCACCTTTTTATGTTTTGCCCTAGTTCTAACTCCACCTTTTATACGTACCATAGTTTATAAATTTCTAAGTTCTAATTTCTAATTGACCTAATCAAACTCCAATTTCCAAATTCCAATTGTCTAATTGGTCATTTTTTAGAAATTAGATCAATTAGGTTAATTAGGTCAATTTATTTTTTCCCCAACATCATCAATACTTTCCTCTTCATTCTCCCCGAAACTTCAAGTAATTTTTTCTTGCTTCTTAGCCAGCTCTTATTTTTCTTTCCCCTCAAATGCCTAAATCCCTGTCCTCTGTTTAGAACTTTACCTTTTGGACTGACCTTAAATCTTTTAGACGCTGACTTTCTGGTTTTTGGTTTATTTTTTGCCATTTTGACTTTATAGACTTTATAACTTTATAGACTTTATAAACTTTCTTATTTCTTCTTTGCTACTACCGCCCTTACAATCTTTCCCTCAAGCTTTGGTTCCTTGGAAATATTAACTTCGCCTAAACTAACAATAAATTTGTTAACTAAAGCAAAGGCCATATCTCTTTTTGCATTCTCTCTTCCTCTTAAGAGCAAATTTATCCTGACTTGGTGGCCGTCACTCAAAAATTCTATAGACCGTCTTTTCATCCTGTCTAAGTCGGCTTGCCCTATAAATAACCCCAAGTTGACATCCTTAACAACCCCTTTCTTTACTCCTTTTTTTGCATCTTTTTCTTTCTTTTCTTCCTGGTACAAAAACTTCTTGAAATCAATAATTTTTGCAACAGGCGGAACTGCCTTTGGAGCGATCAATACTAGGTCGCCTGACAACTCTTGAGCTTTATTTAAAGCTTCTTGCTTGCTCATTACAGCTATCTGCTCACCTTTCTCGTCCAAGACCCTCAATTCAGGCGCTTCAATTCTAAAGTTTATAAAGTAAAACTTTCTAGGTGTAAATTTTCTTTTATGAAAAATTCTCAATTTGAGATTGTAATTGATCTATAAACTTATTAATTGGAAACATTCCTAAATTTTTCCCTTCTCTTGTTCTAACAGTGACTTTAAGGACTTTATCGACTTTATGACTTTCGACTTCTCTTTCTCCAATTATAATCATAAAAGGTATTTTTTGCAAGGTTGATTGACGTATCTTCCCTCCAAGCGACTTATTGTCATCGTTCAATTCGACCCTTATCTTGTTTTTCATCAGCTCATCTTTGATCTTCTGAGCCTGTATTATAAATTTTTCTGAAATTGGCAGGATGACTACTTGAACTGGTGCAAGCCACAAAGGAAAAGCTCCGGCAAAATGTTCTATCAAAATGGCCATTGTTCGTTCAAGTGATCCGGTCAGTCCTCTATGCAAGATAACTGGGTGTTCCTCTTTGCCTTCTTCATTTATGTAGGTCAAATTTAATTTTTTTCCCATAAAAAGATCCAGTTGAAGGGTGCTCATTTGCCACTCTCGACCTAGTGAATCCTTAACAATAAAATCCAACTTTGGTCCATAAAAAGATGCCTCACCTTTACCAATCTTATACTCCAATTTATTATCCTTAACTATTTTTTCCAGTTTTTCTCCTGCTTTTTTCCAGGTTGCCTCATCGGCAATATATTTGACAGCATCTGAGGGATCAGCCAACGAAAGCCTAACATAAAAATTATTTAAACCAAAAGCTTTAAACATTTTTTTGACCATTTCAATACAAAGTTTAAATTCTCCCTCTATTTGATCTTCTCTCATCAGAATATGACTATCATCAATACTCAATGCTCTTACGCGTAACAAGCCAGCAAGTTCTCCCGTCTTTTCAAAACGATAACATGTTCCTGGCTCAGACAACCTCATTGGAAGGTCTTTGTATGATCTAGGACGCGAAGTGTAGATCATATAGTGATGCGGACAGTTCATCGGCTTTAAAACATATTCTTCTCCATCAATTCCGAACGGCGCATACATAACATCCCGATAATGCTGCCAGTGGCCGGTTTTTTTGTACATTTCCGATCTGGCAATGTGGGGGGTAAAGACCTGCTGAAAACCGGAATTTCTTTCCAACTCATATTCATAATCTAAAATTTGTTTACGGATTATATTACCTTTTGGTGTAATGAGCGGGAGGCCTTTCCCAATATTATCCGAAATAACAAACAGATCAAGCTCTTTTCCTAATTTTCTATGATCTCTTTTTTTGGCTTCTTCTACCATTTTTAGATATTGATCAAGTTCTTCCTTCGTGGCAAAACAGGTTCCATAAATTCTGGTCAACATTTTATTTTTTTCGTCACCTCGCCAATAAGCGCCGGCAATCGACAATAATTTAAAATACTTTAAATTTTCTTTTGGATTGTCAACATGACCTCCACGACAAAGATCTGAGAATTCTCCAGATTTATAGATAGTGATCTTTTCCTTTTTATCAACTATCCCTTTTATCAGCTCTTCCTTATATTCGTTTCCATTGAATATTTTCAGAGCCGAATTACTATCAACTTCTGTCCGCTCAAACTTTTCCCACTTTTTGACAAGTTGGTGCATTTTTTGCTCTAACTTAGAAAAATCTGATTCTGCTATTTTTAATTCTCCAAGATCGATATCATAATAAAATCCACTCTCTATCGAAGGTCCGAGGGTTAATTTGGCTTTTGGATAATATTCAAGTACCGCTGCCGCCAATAAATGAGCGCATGAATGTCTGAGATTATCTAAATTATTTTTTTCCATATTTATTTAATTATAAACTATTAATAGGTTTTTCATCCTCAAATGCTTTTACCAACTGATCAATATCTTTTTTTGTGTGGACAGCTGAAATTTGAACTCTAATTTCATCACGTCCTTTAGGTACGACTGGGAAGCTTATGTTAGTAACAATAATATTCTTCTTAAAAAGTTTTTTTACCAAATCACTTGCTTTAATTGGATCACCAATTAGGACAGGTTGAATTGGGTGAGATGAATCAACCGCAAACGAAAAGCCGATGTTCTTCATCTGTTTTTTGAAATAAATAACGTTTTCTTTTGAATTTTTTAGCAATTTTTTTCCGATTGGCTTATCAAAAAGTTCGATTGACTTTAGAGCAGCTCCTGCTGTGCCGGGAGGAATTGAATTTGAATAAATATAAGTAGCTGCAGATTCTCTTAAATAATCAATGATTGTTTGATTAGCAACCACATATCCTCCATCGGCTCCAAAAGCTTTGCCAAAAGTTCCGATTAGAACATCAGCTTCAACTTCTTCAATTTCCTCTACTCCTCGTCCAGTTTTGCCGGCAATCCCAACTCCATGGGCATCATCAACAACAAGTAAAACTCCGTTTTCATATTCTTTATCAAATCTGTTAATAATATTTCTAATTTGTTTAAGTTTTTGATACTCGCCCAACATGCTAAAAACTCCATCGGTCACGACTAAGGCTCTTTTATAAATTTTTTTGTTTCTTTCAAGAATTACTTCCATGTCAGACGGATCCAAGTGTTTAAAAATTGCTCTTTGATCTTTAGGCAAATTAGCAACTCTTATGCCGTCAATGATACTGCGATGATTTAGGGCGTCCGAAATAACTATTACATTATTATCAACTAGTGAATTCTTATTTTGTCCGGCGATCAGACAGTACAAAACCGCTAGATTGGTGGCAAATGACGAAGAAAAAACCATAGCATCATCTTTTTTATGAAATTTAGCTAAAGATTTTTCAAGGTCACGATGAATTTTTAGACTGCCGGAAATAAACCTGACTGCTCCTGGGCCTGTACCAAATTTTTCTGAAAATTGATGTTCGGCTTTCTTTAAAAGCAAATTATGACGCAATCCCAGATAGTCATTTGAATTGAAAACTTGATATTTTTCTTTACCGATGATTGCTTTTGGCGAACTTTCTTTTGTAAAGCCGTCGATAATTTTTTCAAAGCGTTTTGAGGTTTTTACTTTATCAATCCTATTAATTTCCTGTTTTAATACTGAAAAAAAGTTTTTTTGTGACATATTATGAATTAATTTTTAATTTTAATTGAGATAACATAACATTGGTCATTTTTTTAAGATCATACTTATGGCTCCATCCCCAGTCGCGTCTTGCCTGTGAATCGTCTATTGTCTTTGGCCAGGAGTCGGCGATTTTTTGACGATGATCAGGCTTATAGTCACATTTGAAACCTGGTGATAATTTTCGAATTTCGCGGACCAGTTCGACCGGAGTAAAATTAATGGCTCCGAAATTATAACTGGTGCGAACAGTAATTTTTTTGGCGGGTGCCTCCATGAGTTTTAAGGTTCCATAAATGGCATCATCAATATACATCATTGGCAGTCTAGTGTCTTTTTTCAAAAAACAGGTATATTTATTTTTCTCAATGGCTCCGTAAAAAATATGGACAGAATATTCGGTCGTTCCGTCTCCTGGTGGTGTTTTATAGCCGATTAATCCTGGATAGCGGAGACTACGGCTATCCACACCATATCTTAAAAAATAATATTGACATAAAAGTTCGCCAGCTACTTTATTAACTCCGTACATCGTGGTTGGTTCTAGAACTGTCCTTTGTGGTGTATTTATTTTTGGAGTGGTAGAACCAAAAGCGGCAATCGAACTTGGCCAAAAAAGTTTAAATTTATATTGAACAGCTAGATCAAGAATAGATTTTAGACTTCCTAGGTTAATATCCCAAGCAAGATCGGGATTTTTTTCACTAGCAACTGAAAGTAATCCTGCCATGTGATAAACCGTACCTATATTGTATTTTTTGATTATCTTTTCTAAATTATCTTTATCACGAACATCACCCTTTTCTGAAATAACATCAAATTGGTCATGAGTCGTTTTATGGGAAAGGCTAATAATCTCACTACTTTTGTACTTCTTTCGAAGTGCTAAGACCAAATCAGTACCGACCAAACCATATGCACCTGTAACTAGGATTTTTTTCATTTTGATTTCTTATAATTTATAACAAAAAAAGCCCTCCTTTCGGAGGGTAAACTTTACGCAAAAAACACCCTCCTAAAAGAGAGTGGTAGTTGTGTTGTTAACATTTAAATTCATTTTCATAAAATAAATATACACCTATATTTTTGAAAAGCAAGGGATTTTTTGTGGACGATACAGGACTTGAACCTGTGACCTTTACAATGTCAATGTAACGCTCTAGCCAACTGAGCTAATCGTCCTATGAGACAATTTTACCAAATAACTTACCTTTTTTATATTCCAAAATTTTTATTTTTTTTAATTGTCCGTTAAGATCTTTGTTTGTTTTGACCAATACAGGTATTTGATTATCTGCAAGGGCTTCTTGATAACCATGATCCCTATTGCCTAAAAATAATGATGGCGATATTCTTCCAATATTTTTTTTTAAAAAATCTATATATTTCACCATCCCTAATTTTGCTAATATTTTTGCTCTCCGCATTTTTTCTGAAGAAGAAGGTTCCTTTAAGTTTTTCGCTATGTAATGTGCGGCGGTATTATCTCTATTAGAAAATCTAAATATGTGAAATTTTGATATGGGCGATCTCTTCAAGAAATCTACTGTTTCCGTGAAGTCTTTTTTTGATTCATCAAGAAAACCGACAATAACATCTGTAGCAATTAAGGCAAGTGGGTTAAGTTCCTGTAACTTTTTCAATTTCAGCATCATTTCTTCGCGAGTATATCCTCTTTTCATTAAGCTTAATGTTTTGTTTGAACCTGATTGAATAGGTACATGAAAAAAATTAACTAAACGGCTAATTGGCAAGATCTTTTTATAATATGTAAAAAATTCTTCATTGATGCTCCAAGGGTGGATTGAACCAAAACTTATTCTTGGAACAATGGTACCTGATAAAACTGACTCGGTAAGCTGTATTAATGTTTCACCACTATCCAAACCAAATGCCTCCGTGTTGATAGCCGTCAAAATAGCTTCTTGGAGATTGGGATACTTATTTATCCGTGAGACTATGTTGCTAATTTTGGTTGACTTTGGAGTTCCTCGCAGATATGGGACAATACAATAGGTACAAAATCTTTGACACCCGTCTTGGATTTTAAAAAGCGCCCTTCTTGAGTTCAAGTACTTGTCATTGCCAATCGAATTCTGACCTCGGAGGTTAGAACTAGCTTGGCCAGACAATCTATTTTTAATTAATTTAACTAGAAACTCTTTGTTGATATTGTCTACTAACAAGTCTATCGGAAGATCTTTGAGTAGTCTGTTCTTTTTCCAATAAGTTGCTGAACAACCTGTTACAACAACTTGCCCTTTAGGATTCTCCCGTTTGAGCCTAAAAATAAGTTGCTTAGCCTCACGCTCAGCTTTGTGGGTGATTGCACAAGTATTTATCACAGATATGTCCGACAGCTCTTTTTTAAGGCTAAAACCATTTTTTTGCATCTCATAATCGATCACTTCCTTTTCTGCTTGATTTACCCGGCAGCCAAAACTGTAGGTGTAAAATGTAGCCTTATTCATGGCTAGATTATACTAAATGACAAATAACAAAACACAAATAACAATTGAATAACAAATTACAAATAATCAATAACAAAACTTTTTTGACATTTGATATTTGTTATTTAAAATTCAATTGATGTTTGTTATTGGTGATTTGTTATTCTTATAGGTTTTACTAAATGATTGTTGACATACCTATAGTTATCTGCTATAATACCTCCTAGATCCTAAGGTTCTTCTAATTTTTAGAAAAGCTTTAGGATTTTTTTTATGAGTCCGTTTCCAACGAAGTTGGAAATACGGACTCAAATCCGCCTTTTTTCGCTCCTTGAGCCGTCAAGGCGAAAGGGAAGAAATGGCGGATCCATTAAGACAAAACCAACTAAAGAAATTATAGGACTGGATTCCCGCCTCCGCGGGAATGACATAGGAATCGAATTACAAATTAAATAAGTAACCAAAATATTATGAAGAATTTAATCGCCTTAACTTTATTTGCCCTTTTTCTTTTTCTCTCGGCTACTCCTGTGAAGGCCGAAATTATGGCCGGTGCATCAGCTCCTTTGGTTTATAATTCATTTATAAGTACTAATGACATTGAGCTTCTTCGCCAAAATAAAATGAAGATAGCTATTGAAACGGTATTAAAAAAGTACGATTCACCAATGAGTGAAGAAAGCGATTCATTTATTAAAGCCTGTATAAAATACCAAATAGACTGTTATCTTTTACCTTCTATCGCTGGTCTTGAATCGACCTTTGGAAAGTTTATTTGGCCAAACTCTCATAATGCCTTCGGTTGGGATCGTGGATATATGATGTTTGACTCTTGGGACCAAGGTATTGATACTGTGGCAAAAGGTTTAAGAAAAGGTTATTTAAATAAAGGAGCCTTAACAGTTGATCAGATTGGACCTATTTATTCGGAAAGTCCAACTTGGGCTGTCAGAGTAAACAATATTCGAGACCAATTTAAGAAAGAAGAAGATAAATTGTCGTTGCTTTCAAATCAATTTCCTGTACAATTATAACGATGTATAGCTATAAAAAGGAGAAACTTCCAAAAAATACAACCCAATTGATCGTAGACGTGCCTAAAGCAGACGTAAAAAAAGAAGAAACCGAGGCATTTTCAAGACTACAAAAAAATCTTACCGTTGAAGGATTCAGACAAGGAAAGGTTCCTAGTGAAATAGCTAAAAAACACCTTACTAAAGAGGTTGTATATCAGGAACTGGCTCAAAAGATGATCTCCCGCATTTACCAGGAAGTTTTAACCAAAGAAGGATTAAAGCCAATAATTTCACCCAAGGTAGATTTAGTCAAAGCTAAAGAAGGCGAGGATTGGCAGATAAAGATCGTTTTGGCCGAAAAACCAACCATAACCCTCGGAGACTATAAGAAAGTTATAAAAGACGTTAAGGCTAAAGTAAAA
Source organism: Candidatus Roizmanbacteria bacterium (assembly GCA_024653985.1). Classification (GTDB taxonomy): domain Bacteria; phylum Patescibacteriota; class Microgenomatia; order UBA1406; family GWC2-37-13; genus GWC2-37-13. Next base: position 2,413 of record JANLIS010000010.1, on the reverse strand, counting down.
AAATCGAGTATTTGGGTTCCTGGAAAGGATAATCCGCCAGCTGGCGGAGCAAAAAAACCAGAAGAGGATAAAAATCAACTTCTAAATGAAGTTTTGACGGCTTTGTTAAATGAATCTAAGATTGAAGTTTCAGATCTTGTCATTGATGATGAGGTCAATCATCGCCTGACTCATTTAATAGACGAGATACAAAAGATTGGTTTGACCACAGAAAAGTACTTAAAATCAAAGAATTTGACCATGGACAGCCTTAAAGCTCAATTTAAAAAGGAAACAGAAGATACCTATAAATTAGAGTTTATTCTTGCAGAGGTCGCCGATAAAGAGAACTTAAAGGTAGAACAAGCAGATCTAGATAAGCTATTTGTCAACATAAAAGATGAGAAAGAAAGAAAGACGGCTGAACAGAACAGCTATTACTATGCAACTATATTAAGAAAACAAAAGACACTTGACTATCTGATTAGCCTGTAGTAAAATATAGGCATGGCAAAAATGCAGAATACAAAGGTAAAAAGCCAAAACGATCCGGCAAAGAATCCTCTCGAAACTCTTCGTGATTTGGGTACTTCTACTGCTAAAAATACCGCAAACGCTTTTGGAAACATCGGCGGCGGAATGCTGGATCAATTCTTCGGTGATCAGGACGACCATGAAGATGATAATTTAGGTCAGGAATTTAACTTTAAAAAGGAAACTTCTAAAGTAAAAACCGGTAAACAGGAAGTTAAAATCTTTAATTACCAAGAATATTACGAGTCTACTCTAATAAAAAAACAAATTCAAGAATTAACCGAGGCGATTAAAAAGGAAATCGATATGATCAAGAAAGCCGATGCTTCCCTTATTAACGATGTCAAAGATGTTGAAAATTTAACAATTAATGGCTTACCAGAGAAACCGGGGATCTACCATATTCGTTTCTTAGAATTAGTCCTGAATATTTTGAGGACTCTACGAGCTAAGGTAGGAGAATCAAAAACTTGGTTAAGTGCCCTAATGAATAAAAAGAAAAAAAGAGGCTCTGCTTTTGCAGTCCGAAGTAAAAAATCAGGAACTCAATATTCAATGTCCCAGGAGCTTTCTAACTCAAGATCAGTTCAGTAAATTGACCTAATTAACCTAATTGATCTAATTTCTAAAAAATAACCAGGTCTCAATTACCAATTGAAAAATTGGAATTTGGAAATTGTTTAGGTTAATTAGAATAATTAGTAATTAGAAATTTATTCCAGGGCCTTCAAAAAAGTATTTACCCCATGTTGCCAACTTCCATTTGATGACGGAGTATATTTAGCCATGATCGCAGAAGCCGTTACTAGCCCCTCATCAATATAATTCTTTTTGATCCCCCTTCCCACAGTTTCAATAGCTTCATCATATGACTCAAACCTGGTTACAGTCGTACCATAAATTCCCCAACCCCAACAGTTAAATGAATTTTCCGGTATGAGACGGCAAAGATTTGATTCCTGCATAGCAATCGCAGGAAGTAGACGGTAATCAAATCCGTATTTGTCTGAAACCTCGATTATCTTATCAGTATGATTATAAAGATCAGAGTTATATTTACGTAGGAATGCTTTCAGATTGGCGGCCCGAGCGTCTCCCGGTTTAATTTCGGCCGTATACCCATCGGATAAATCTGCCTTATATGAAGCAGTAAATTGGTAATTACTACTATTATTTTTTCTGTCCGAAATCTCACCTAAAACTTGGTCAAAATCCCTACGGGTATTAGAATAAGCAAAAGCCTTGTCTATCAAGAATAGATTTAAAATATTGAGAAATAAATAAACTAGAAAAAGAATTGTTACCTTTCGAATCATAATTCCAATATAGAGGAAACGAACACGAAAATCAATAGAAAGAAAGGCCTTTTATAACTAAAACCCTGAAGGTTTTATATTAAGTACCTGAACTGAGTTCTTTATTTTTTGCTCCATTTCAACATAAGTTGCCGGCTCACATTTAGTGCAGTTAATTTTATTCAATACAGCTCCAGGTGATTGTAAAGGACAACAAGGAAATCCATTGACAATAAATTGAGGAAGTTCCGTATAACTTGAGAGTTTTCCAACGACCTTTTTTGAACAATAAATAATTGTTTCCATAATATTAAAGGGAACCGTAACAAATTTGTCAGTTACAAATAATAACTATAGTTGTAATAGTAGCATAAAGTAGGCAAAGAAGGGTATATGAAAAAATATATTTATGTCATTCCCGCCCCCGATCAGAGTCGAGGGCAGGCTCCGGCGGGAATCCAAGCTAAATAAACATTTTAATAAGAAGTGATTATAGATTGGATCCCCGTCTTCACGAGGATGACAATAACAACCCAAAACAGTAAACGTACAGGGGTACAGATGACAAAAAAAGAGCGGGTTACTCTACCACTCTATTTCTGATC